>JALWSN010000082.1 GCA_027080245.1 Ignavibacteriales bacterium
GAAGAAAATACAATTTTGGAAGATGTTGTAGATTACATTCTGGCAAAAGCAAAATTAAAATAGTTTAATCGAATCTTTATTATTAAATTTTAACTTTAAATTTGATTGAATAAGGTTAACGAAAGGGACTTAAAAATGAAAGAGAAAATTAGAATAGCTTCTGGGCAAGGGTTTTGGGGCGATATGATTGAAGCGCCCTACCTGCAAGTTACCGAAGGCGAGGTTGATTATCTCGTAATGGATTACCTTGCCGAAGTCACAATGTCGATTTTACAAAAGCAAAAGAACAGAGACCCAAAGCTTGGTTACGCGCGGGACATTCCTCCTTTAATGGAAAGAATTTTACCCGTTTGCAAGGGAAATGGAATCAAGGTAATAACCAACGGCGGCGGGGTTAATCCCGAATCTTGCGCGGAAGAAGTTTTTAAAGTGGCTAAAAAATTAAATATTCCAAATCTTAAAATTGCGGTGGTTTTAGGCGACAATATTAAAGACCGGATTGACGAAATAATTGCAGGCGGAAATTATTTGAACAACATGGAAACGGGCGAATCCATTGAAAGCGTTAAGGAACGAATCCTGAGCGCCAACGTTTACTTTGGGGCTTTTCCAATTGTGGAAGCCCTTAAAAAAGGCGCGGACATTGTAATTACGGGGCGAACCACCGACACAGGCTTAACCCTTGCGCCGATGATTTACGAATTCGGTTGGACGGAAAAAGATTACGACCTGCTTTCGGCGGGAACCATTGCCGGGCACATCCTCGAATGCGGAGCGCAGGCTACAGGCGGCAACTTTTTGGGAGATTGGGAAAGTATTCCGGACATGGACAAAATAGGCTTTCCAATCGCCGAGGCTTATCCCGACGGTACATTTGTAATCACAAAGCACCAATCGTTGGGAGGTTTGGTAAGCGTTGAAACTATTAGCGAACAATTGGTTTACGAAATTGGTGACCCAAAAGAATACATTACTCCGGATTGCGTGGCTGATTTTACCTCTGTTAAACTTGAGCCGGACGGGGCTAACAGGGTTAAAGTATCCGGCATTAAAGGCTTTCCGCCAACGCCTTACTACAAAGTTTCCTGCGCTTACAGCGACGGCTATTCTGCGGTCGGCTCGCTTACTTATTCCTGGCCCGACGCGCTTAAAAAAGCCAAAGCGGCGGACAAAATTTTAAGAAAGCGCCTGGAAAACTTAGGATTGAAATTCGACGAAATCAGAACTGAGTTTGTGGGCTACAATTCCTGCCACGGTCCCCTTTCCAAATCATTAAACGAAGACGACATTAACGAAGTAGAATTAAGAGTGGCGGTGCGGGGAAAGGATTACGAATCCGTTCGGCGGTTCGGACGCGAAATTGCGCCCTTAATTTTAACCGGACCTCCAAGCGTAACGGGCTTTGCCGCAGGCGCGCCGAAACCAAAGGACGTAGTGGCTTATTGGCCCGCTTTAATACCGAAAACATTAGTTCAACCCGAAGTGAAAATATTGGAGATTTAAAAATGAAAATAAAATTAAGAGACATTGCTCATGGCAGAAGCGGCGACAAAGGAGACGCCGCAAACGTTGGCATTATTGCTTACGACGACGATGGATACCGTATTTTATTAAAATACTTGACCGCAGAGAAAGTAAAAGAACACTTCAAAGGAATTTGCCTTGGCGACGTTGAACGCTACGAACTGCCAAATATTCGTGCGTTGAATTTTATTTTGCACAACACGCTTGGCGGCGGAGGAACGGTTTCCTTGAAACACGACGCACAAGGCAAAACCCTTGCTGCAGCGCTGCTAAGAATGGAATTGGAAACCGAGGATTAATTTTTTATTTTTACACCCTTTAAATCATTTAATGTGGTAAAAAATGTTCGACGACGAAAAAAAATCCCTTCAGCAATTAAATGTAAAAATTGAAAATCTTCGAGGTTATCTTTGATGTCGATTCAAAGATCGCCGAAATCGACAACCTAAAAAAGAAGAGCGAAGCCCAGGATTTTTGGCAGGATCAAAAAAACGCGCAGGCAATTCTGCAAAAAATAAAACAACTTCAATAT
>JALWSN010000083.1 GCA_027080245.1 Ignavibacteriales bacterium
AGGTAATACCTGAAAAGAATGTAATGTTAATTAAAGGCGCGGTTCCCGGCGCGGTTAATTCGATAATTGAAATTAATAAGTAGTAGTTGGTTTGCAAAATGAAATTAGATGTATTAAAAGTTGACGGTAGTAAATCGGGTGAAACAATAGAATTATCCGATGAGATATTTGGAATAGAACCAAACGACCATGTGATTTATCTGGACGTAAAGGCTTTTCTGGCAAATCAGCGCCAAGGCACGCACAAAGCCAAAGAACGCGGCGAAGTGCGCGGAGGCGGCAAGAAGCCATGGCGTCAGAAAGGGCGAGGAACCGCAAGAGCGGGCACAACTCGTTCGCCTTTGTGGGTTGGCGGCGGAACTATTTTTGGTCCGCGCCCGCGCAGCTACACCCAAAAAGTCAACGATAAAGTTAAAAAATTAGCCCGTAAGTCGGCTCTTTCTTACAAAGCTAAGGCAAATCAAATTGTGGTAGTGGAAGATTTCAACTTCGAAGAGCCAAAGACTAAAAAATTCGTGGAATTCTTAAACGCTTTGGAATTAAGCGGCAAAAAAGTTCTTTTGTTGACGGCTGAGAATTTGAAAAACGTTTACCTTTCCGGCAGAAACTTACCCAAGGTAAATGTTCTGGAAGCAAGAAACGCCTCCACTTACCATCTGCTGAACAATCAGGTGGTTGTTTTTCAGAAAAGCGCAGTTGAAAATCTGACAAAAATATTAAACTAAATTGGTAGAAAGATGAAGACGATTTTAATTAGGCCGTTAATTACCGAGAAGATGACAGAAATAACAGAAAGAGAAAACAAATACGGTTTTGTGGTAGATTACGACGCAAACAAGATTGAAATAGCCAAAGCGGTGGAGAAGAAATTTAACGTAAACGTTTTGGCCGTTAATACAATCAGAAATAAAGGAAAAACAAGAACGCAATTTACGCGTCGCGGCAGGTTCACAGGTAAAACCCCGCGTTACAAAAAGGCAATAGTTACTTTAAAAGAAGGTCAAACAATTGATCTGTTAGGCGAAGTTTAGGAAGATTTGGAGAGTAAAGTAAATGGGAATTAGAAAATTCAAACCAATTACGCCGGGTACGAGATTCATGTCGGTCTCTACCTTCGAGGAGATTACCAAAACCGTTCCCGAAAAATCGCTAACGGTTTCTTTGAAGAAGAGCGGCGGAAGGAACAATTTAGGCAGGATTACGGCTCGTCACCGCGGCGGCGGACACAAAAGAAAATACAGAATAATCGATTTTAAGAGAGATAAATTCGGGATTCCCGCAAAGGTTCACTCTATTGAGTACGATCCCAACAGAACTTGCCGAATTGCACTGTTGCATTACGCCGACGGCGAAAAGCGTTACATCCTTGCTCCCGATGGTTTGAAAGTGGGAGACACTGTTCAATCCGGCGAAGGCAGCGAAATTAAAGTTGGCAACGCTTTGAAGTTAAAAAACATCCCGTTGGGAAGTTTTGTTCACAACGTTGAATTAAAGCCCGGCAAAGGCGGACAAATTGGCAGGGCTGCCGGAGCTTCTTTGCAGTTAATGGCAAAGGAAGGCAAATATGCAACGTTAAAAATGCCTTCGGGCGAAGTTCGCATGGTTAGCCTTGAATGCATGGCTACTTACGGCGTTGTTGGCAACGCAGACCATTTGAATATCAGCCTTGGCAAGGCTGGCAGAAGCAGATGGTTGGGCAGGCGTCCGCACGTTCGCGGCGTTGCAATGAACCCCGTAGACCACCCAATGGGCGGCGGCGAAGGCAAAACATCCGGCGGCGGCCATCCGGTATCGCCTTGGGGTCAGCCCGCGAAGGGTCTTAAAACGCGTAAAAAACGTAAAGAATCTAATAAATTTATTGTAAGAAGAAGAAAAAATTAGAGAATAGGTTATGCCAAGATCAATTAAAAAAGGTCCATACGTAGATTACAAACTTTTGAAAAAAGTTCGCGAATTAAACGAGAAGAATCAGAAGAAGATAATTAAAACGTGGTCCCGCGCGAGCATGATTGTTCCGGAATTTGTGGGGCACACTATTGCCGTTCACAAT
>JALWSN010000084.1 GCA_027080245.1 Ignavibacteriales bacterium
GAGGCCTTCGATCCCGGGAATAATGCACAACAAATTTGCCGTTTTCGACGGGCGGGACAGCAGCTCGACGAACGATTGGGTTTGGACGGGCTCGTGGAATTGGACTTCTACGGAACTGAACTGGCGCAACAATGTGATTGAAATTAACGATCCCGCTCTGGCAAAAGCTTACACAAAGGAATTCGAAGAGATGTGGGGCAGTTCTACGGACGAGCCAAATCCTTCCAAAGCTAAATTCGGACCTTACAAAAGCGACAACACTTCTCATTCTTTTTCGATTGGCGGCAAGCCGGTTCAGCTTTATTTTAGTCCTTCGGATAAAACCGAAACGCACATTCACGACGCAATTGCCACGGCGGACAGTTCGATTTATTTTGCGGTCTATTCTTTTACGAGCGACAATTTGTTCAGCATCATTCAAAGCCGGTTTAATTTCGGGGTGAAGGACGTGCGCGGAATAATTAGCGACGTCAATTCAACCGGCTCGGAATACCAGAATTTAACGCAGCTTGTACCGAACGAAATTTTCGATTACAATTTAAGCGGGCAATTGCATCACAAGTACGGAATAGTGGACGCTTCCTACATTACAAGCGATCCCATTGTGATTACGGGCTCTCACAATTGGTCGCGTTCGGCGAACGAAAAAAACGACGAGAACACGTTAATCATTCACAATATTTACATCGCAAATCAGTTCCTGCAGGAATTTAAGAGCCGCTACAACGAGCTTGGCGGAACTACGGCTTTCGTGGTGCCAAAATTAACCGCTGTAAAAGACGTTAACAATATTTTGCCCGAAAAAATTAAGTTAAACCAGAATTACCCCAATCCATTCAATCCCGTTACCACAATAACCTTTTACGCGCCAAAAAAATTGACGGTAGATTTAAGCGTTTACAATTTGTTGGGGCAGAAAATCAGGACTTTGTTTTCCGGCGTGGCGAAGGCGGGCTTAAACGTTTTTGATTTTAGCGGAAACAACCTTGCAAGCGGCGTTTATTTTTACGTTTTAAGAACGTCAAAGGCTGTCTTTGAGAGAAAAATGATGCTGGTGAAGTAATCCCGCTGGAATGTTTGGAGAAAGTTTTCCTTGAATTTTTCGGCGCGTTGTAGTAAAACGGAATTCGCAGGTTGGGGGGATTTATTTTGAAGATTGGCGGGGAGGAGAATTGCAAAAACTTTTACAAATTAAACTTAATTTGTCAAATCCTGGTTAGCATGTTTAGAGTTCGCTAAAATTTATTTTTAATTATTGTTTTTGACAAATTAATATTATTTTATTATTTAACCGAATTAAAGTTTCGAGAAATAAGCAAACCCTTTTTTGAATTTAAATCCTTTTGGTTGGAGTAATGAATGCCTGAAACCATGCTTTTTGAACAAGAGAAAAAGTTTTTAAGCCTTAGAGAAGCAAGCAGGTGGGCTTCCGAATATTTAAATAGGCCTGTTACCGTTTCCAACATTTCTTATTTGTTGCAATATGGAAGAATAAAGAGGCACGGCAAAAACGGCAATCCTTTAATTAATGTTGAAGAATTAAAGAGCTATTACGATTCGTTAGCGAAAAAAGAAAAGGAATGGAAAAATATTTTAGGGGGCGACCTCAACTGGCATTTATCTTTCGTGGAGTACAAAGAATCCGAGCGAACGAAGCACGTACACAGATTGCATCCGTACAAGGGGAAATTCATTCCACAATTGGTTGAATATTTTTTAGACGAGCACACGGACGAATTTAAGAAGGAAACGTTTTTCAAAAAGGGCGACATTGTACTGGATCCGTTTTGCGGCAGCGGCACGACTTTGGTTCAGGCAAACGAGCTTGGTTTGCACACGGTAGGAATTGACATCTCCGCTTTTAATGTAATGATTAGCAATGTAAAAATTGAAAAACACAATCTTACCCTACTTTACAAAGCCATTAAGGATTTAACGGCAGAATTGGAGTATTTTCAAAGTTCGAGGAATAACGTAAAATTTGAAGAGCGTTTGCTTGGAGAGCTTTTAGAGTTTAACAAAAAATATTTTCCGGCGCCGGAATACAA
>JALWSN010000085.1 GCA_027080245.1 Ignavibacteriales bacterium
CGGTGTTTCGACAAGTCGTTTGCCCTTTGCAGGTTCGGTTAAGAAATTAGTTTTTATTTTTTCGCTGTTCATTTTGCCGCCACCAGATGAGCCGATTCAGGTTTTCCTTTGATTTCTTTAATTTTAGTTAAATTTGCTTTTTCAATTAAGTAATTTATTCCGCCTTTTGCAACAAAATCCTTGAACCCTGCGTAATGCCGCTTGCCTGCAATGAACTCAACAAATTCGGTTAAATAATTAATGAACCCCTTCGGACGCGGAACAAGGTAATCCCCAATTATTATTACATCGGTCAGTTTCATGATATTTTGAATTAACGGAATGCGTTCTTCGGGCGGGACTTCGTGAATTACGTAAGTCATTACCGCGTAATCGAAGCGCTTTGAGCCCTGCTCAAGCAATTTTTCCACGCCGGCGTGAAGAAAAGTAACATTTTTTACGCCGAATTTCGCTTTGTTTTTGTTTGCCACATCAATGTTCCGCCGGGAAAGATCAACTCCCACTACTTCCGAACAAATTTGCGCTAACTGAAACGGCAGCCTCCCCGTGCCGCAACCGACGTCTAAAACTCTGCCGCCGGGCTTCACAAAATCCTTAATTAACCTGAATAAAATGTCCTGATGCGGAGCCACGTACTTGTCGTAAATCCAACCGTCGTACCAATGCGATTTGTTCATTGAAATCCTTTCTTATTGAAAAACGTAATTTAATATTTTGTAAAATAATTTGGCTGCAACGAAATTCGAATTAAAATAATGCTCGTTTGGAGCTAATTCCACAAGGTCGAAGCCGACAATATTTTTTTCTTTGCCTGTTAACTTAATTAAATCGAGCGTTTCATCCCACAGCAAGCCGCCCGGCTCGGGCGTGCCTGTTGCGCCAATTACGGACGGGTCTAATCCGTCCACATCGAACGTAAGATAAACATTTTTGGAAAGGCTTTCGACAACTTCTTTAATCCATTTGCCGTTGTCGTATTTTGCGCGAATGTCCCGCATGAAAAATGTTTTAATCCCTCGCTCGGCTATTAACGTTCTTTCTTCCTTTGCCTGCGCGCGTATTCCTACCTGAACAATGTTGGAATTAAATTCCAGAACCCGCGCCATTACGCAAGCGTGTGAATATTTGCTCCCTTCGTAAGTTTGGCGCAAATCCGAATGGGCGTCTATTTGCAGAATGGAAATATTTTCGAACCGTTCGTTGAAAGCCTTTATTATCGGGGCGGAAATGGAATGCTCGCCCCCAACGGAAGCAACAAACTTTCCGGCGCGTAACAGTTTTTTAACTTCCAAGTAAATTAAGTTCAACGAGTTTTCAATTGAATCGTCAAATTCAAGCGGGGTTAAAGTGGCTATTCCTTTTTCAAAGCAAAGCTCGCGGTTCAATTCCTCGTCGTAAAATTCAACGTAATGCGAGGCTTTCAGCAGCTCTGCCGGACCGTTAGCCGTTCCTTTACCGTAAGTTACCGTTTTTTCGAACGGCGCGGGCAGAACGACAATTTCCGAGCTTTCAAAACTCGAAAACTTTTCTTCCAATCCTAAAAAATTTTGCTCTTTAGTTAATATGTTCACTTGTTGAATTTTTTTAATAAAAAATATTCTCTACTTTAGTTTCCGGAACTCTTCCCCTGGGTAAAACCCAATCTACGAGCCGTAAAAACCCCATCCATCCAACAATCCAACTCTCCATTCATCCTTCTAAAATGGAACTGCCGGCTTTAACCGGCAGCTTTTATTTGTTTGAATCCCCTTTGCTTGAAAGCACGCTTCCAATTGCGGTTCTTTCAAATTTGATTTTTGTGTTGTTGCCAACATCCAGCAGCACGGTTTTTTCGTCGATTCCAACAACCGTTCCGTGCATTCCGCCGCTGGTAACAACCTTGTCGCCTTTTTTAATAGCGTTAAGCATTTTTTCTCTTTCTTTCTGACGCTTTTGCTGCGGTCTGATAATCATGAAATAAAAAATGGCGAAAATCGCGCCGAACATTATTAATGTTCCAACAAGTCCGCCGCCTCCTTGTTGACCTTGCGGCGCAAGCGCTAATAAGT
>JALWSN010000086.1 GCA_027080245.1 Ignavibacteriales bacterium
AAAAGAGTAACCATTTTAATGGTTGCTCTTTTTTTTGTTTAAAGGTTTTTGGAAGAGGCGTAAAGGGGTAAGGCTTGAAGGTATAGGGGTATAAGGGTATAGGGGGATTGGTAAATGGTGAATTGTGAATTGTAAATTGTGTGGCGGGGCTGAGGGACGGATTTTTTCACTGACCTGTTGGGTAAGTCAGGGCGGAAGGAAGGGCTCTCCAAGGGAGTATTGCAGAACTTGATAGATAGCTGGTTACGCAACAACTTTTGAATTTATTGATTGATCATTTTTTTTATGACTTCTTTATTCACATTAAATTTTTTGCTCATTTCATAATTCTGATATGACATTATTAAGAATAATACCATTTGAAAAATTATTATTATTGAATGAAAAGTAAATAATTGTGCGCGCGCTGTAAAAACATTTTCCAGTAAAAAAATGATAAATTCAGCAATGCCAACTATTAGAAATATTATGGAAAATATTTTATATCGTTTGCTATGTTTTAACAGATACTCAAAAATAGTATCAACGTTTTTCCCTTTCCTTAACTTATATGGGAGATAACTTAAGAATGATTCATCATTTTTAGCCATAAAATACCTCCTTTGTTTTAGAAAGGCACGGCTTTTCCCCAATATTTTTTAATAAGTCCGACAGAAATCTAAACGTTGAGTTAAAAGGCATTTACTAAAATTATTTAGAAATTTTATTTTTTTGCTATTATTAATTTACAACATTCTCATAAAACAAACTACAAATTGGTTTTGTTTCGCAATGTTTTTTAAATCAACGCCAACTTAATAGGAAAGCGGACTGGGAAAAAGGCTCTCTAACGTGGTTTTACAAACATTTGGAAAAAAGTTAGCCGCCCGACTTACAACTGAAATCCTAGTAAGTTATTGAAAAATAATGAAATGATTTTTGGCTAAGGCGCTACATTTTTCTTTTGGGGAAATATTTCTACGGTGGAGAGTTTTATAGGAAGTCCGGAATTTTGTGTTAATGTTAAATTAAAATTCGATTTTTTGTCGTCTTCCAACAATTAGATAAGCAATTGGTCCGATAAGAGGAAAGAATAAAATGACAAGAAGCCAAATAAATTTGATTAGCGTTTCAAATTTACTTCTTATTATGTCGATAATTGCGATGATTAGTAAAACAAAGGTAATAATAAAAATAAGTTCAGGTAAACCGAAACCGGCAAGCATTTTTCCTCCAAGTTCAATTTAACGGTGCAGGAGATTAAACAATAAATTTAATAGATGTTTGTTCTAATTTGTTAATGGCCAATATAATGGGAATCCATTTAATTTGCAAAAGGGGAGAATTGTTGTAAAAAGTCATAGGGCAATTTTATGTTAGTTAGAAGAAAATTAGTTAAGTTAAATTAGTCATTTTAATTGAGTTTGTGTGAAGTTATCAGTGGGGAGGGAAGACATTTGTTTGGCAACCGAATAATTTGGTGATATTAAATTCATTCCGCCCCTTCTTGGTAGGTATATTGTAGCGGGGCTTTTGTTCCCGCCCTGCTCTCACGGATAAATTTGTGGGGTAATGGTGGGGCGTCCCTGTGGGACGGCATTGAAAAATTTTGTTATTGCTGTTTGCAGTTTATCGCGCTGGGGAGAAATTTAAAGTTGAGTTTTGGAATGAAGGATGTTAATTTGGATTGCTTTGTTAGAAAATATTTTGAATAAAAATTTAAGAAAGGGATGTTTGAATGAGCGTAAGATTTGTAAAATCAATTCTTCGGATTGAGGACAAGCCAAAGTTAAAGTTGCCGGAGGTAGTTTTGTGCGGAAGGTCGAACGTGGGAAAATCTTCGTTCATTAATTCGCTTTTTAACAAGAAAAACATCGCCAAAACAAGCTCCAAGCCGGGTAAAACTCAAACTATTAATTATTACGAAATTGGAAACAAATTTTACTTTGTGGACTTGCCGGGCTTTGGGTTCGCCAAAGCGCCAAAGGACAAAAAAAGGCTGTGGCAAAAGGCAATTACAGAATATTTACAAAAAAGCCGGGAAATTAAGTTTGCCCTTCA
>JALWSN010000087.1 GCA_027080245.1 Ignavibacteriales bacterium
CGGAGAAATCGTAGTTGATTTTAAGAAAAACGAATTGGAAGCTTTCGGACTGGAGCCCGTCGGCGATATTTCGAAAAATAAGGAAGCTCAAACCCCTTTATTGACGGAGGGAACGGAAAGTTATGAAGGCAAAGCCCTTAAATATAACTTCAAAACCAAAAGAGGTTTTATTTTGCTTGCCAAAAATAAATCCGCTCAGGATTATTACCGTGGCGAAGCGGTTAAAAAAGTTAATCCGAATGTTTACTACATTAAAAACGGAATGTACACAACCTGCTCTTCGGATTCGCCCGTAACTTATTTTACCGCAAAGCAAATGAAGGTAATTCAAAAGGACAAAATAATTGCGAAGTGGATTTTCATGTACGTTGGCGGAGTGCCGCTCCCACTTCCGATTCCTTTCGCCGTTTTTCCTAATAAAAAAGGCAGGCGCAGCGGGGTAATCGTTCCCACTTACGGCTCCGATGCTTTGCGGGGACAATACTTCCACCACTTCGGCTATTTCTTTGCTCTAAGCGATTATTTCGATTTAGCCCTTACGGGCGATTATTATTTCCGCGGCGGCTGGAAGGCAATGTCCCGCTTTCGGTACGCAAAACGCTACTCTTTTAACGGACAATTAAATGCGGCTTACTCTCGAATTATTATCGGGGAAAAGAACGACCCCGACCGCTCGCTGCGGACAGATTGGTATTTCAACTGGAGGCACAATCAAAAGATTAATCCTACAACGCGGTTCGACGTTAATTTGCAATACCAAACTTCGAACTACTTTACAAACAATAGCATTAATTACAACGAAATTTTAACTCAGGACGTTGTTTCTAACGCTACCTTTAGCAAAAGATGGGAGGGCGGCAACAGCCTTACAATTAACTACCAGCGGACTCAGAACCTGCGTAACGGCAATATTACCGAGTACCTGCCTAATGTTACTTTTACCAAAACGCAATCTTATCCTTTCAGGAGGAAAAATTTACCGGCTACCGGTAGAATGAAATGGTACGAGTACATTGGTTACAGCTATTCGGGAAAGTTCCTGAACAAGCGCGTTAAGCAAAACGGTCAATTGGAAAGCCACGGCGGATTTCAGCACGTGTTAAACATTAGCGCTTCGCCAAAGATTGGTTACTTTAATATTAGCCCGCAAATTAACTACACTGAAAAATGGTACAATAAATATTCCAAGATTAATGTCGTTAAAAAATATTCGTCCGACGGTAGCTACGAATACGTGCCGGAACGGAGCGAACTTAACAAAATAAATTTCGTGCGGACGTTTAACTTCAGAATTAGCGCCTCCACTAAAATTTACGGAATAGCCCAACCAGAACTTTTGGGAATTAAAGCTTTCCGTCACACGCTTTCCCCTTCAATTTCTTACAATTATACGCCCGACTTTTCCGCCGGCAAGTGGAATTATTACGATTATTACATTGACCAAACCGGAAGGAAAGTTTACTACGACAAATTCGGGCGCGAAGTTTTCGGAGGAGTTCCCCGCGGCGAATCTCAAAGCCTGTCTCTTTCAGTCGGTAATCTGTTTGAAATTAAAACAATGAAAGACCCCAACGACACAACATCCTCCGAGAAAAAAATCCGCCTTCTGAATTTTAACGCTAACATCAATTACAATTTTGCGGCGGATAGTTTGAAGCTCTCCGATTTGTCCCTTAGTTACAGAACTCAAGTGGGAAAATATTTGAACTTTTACGGTTCTTCTTCCTACACTTTTTACGATTACCAACAGGGACGACCGGTTAACAAATTTTTGTCCTCGGCGGGCAAAGGTTTGCTGCGTCTTAAAAGGTTTAGCTTGTCCGTCTCTACAACCATTTCGGCAAGCGATTTCAAGACAAAACGGAAGTCGGGCTCTAAAAAGCCTGTAAATAAAGGGGAATTTAAAACTTTCGAAAAACAAAACTACTCTTCTATTTACAGCAGGCAGGAGCCGGACTTTTCCATTCCGTGGAATTTAAGCTTGAACCTGAATTACAATTTAACCAAAACTTCGCCCAACGCGGTTTTTAAGTCCGCTAC
>JALWSN010000088.1 GCA_027080245.1 Ignavibacteriales bacterium
TTTGTAAATTGCTTTATTTAATTGACCGAACATTTCTTCAAAAGAAACTTCCTTCTTCAAATAAAGGGCAATGTGTCTGTATTCAAGTCCAAACGCAAATAATCTTTCGAAGCTCACCCCTTCGTCCAACAATTTTTGCACTTCTTCAATCATTCCTTTTTGCAACCTTTGCTCGAGTCGTCCGGAAATTTTTTTCTTCAATTCCCCGCGCTCAACGTTAACTCCAATTACCAACTCCTTAAATTTCGGGAATTCCACAGGCTCAGCGTCTTTTCCTTTCGCTACAATAATTGCTTTAACCAATCTTTCCTTGATTGTTAAATCCGTTTGGTTGTGAGGACGAGGATTTAATTTAAGCAGCGTTGCCCGAAGCTCTTCCATTGGTCTTACCATTAAGCTTTCGTATTCTTTCGAAAAGTCAACGGGGGTTAACTTGTAGCGCTTCAACACGGCGTCCAGGTAAAGTCCCGTGCCGCCAACCAAAAAAGGCAGATTGCCTCTTGCGGTAATTTCACTAAAGGATTGAATGAAACCTTTGACGAATTGAAAAAGATTGAACTCTTCTTCGGGCTCAATTACGTCAATTAAATGGTAAGGAATTTTTTTGCCTTCGACGAAATAATCTTCGTAATCTTTACCTGTTCCCAAATTCATTCTTTTGTAAACTTGCCTCGAATCCGCCGAGATGATTTCACCCTTGAAATTAAAGGCTAATCTTACTGCAAGTTTCGTTTTACCAACGGCGGTAGGACCTAAAATAACTATTAGTTTATTCTCATTCAATTTCAAACCGGGACGAATAGGTTAAGCATTTATTTTAAGGCATTCTCAGAGTTCTGAAACCGGAAGCCAGATGCTAACAACGGTTCCTTTTTCTTCCTTGGGTTGAATTTCAATTCTTCCCTTGTGAAGTTCGATTATTTTTTTAGCGACTGTCAACCCCAATCCGGCGTGGTTTTGTTTGTTAAAACTTGTAAAGGGCTCGTAAATAAAGGGCAAAACGGTTTCGTCAATTCCCGCGCCGTTGTCCGCAAAAGTAATTAAAGCATAGCCGTTTTCTTCCTTTAATTTAACTTCCAGATTTCCGCCGAACGGCATTGCCTCGCAAGCGTTCCTGATTATTTTTAACAAAGCGTTCTCAAACAACAAAGCGTCGATTGCGACAAAACCGTCGAAGTTAAATTCCGGGAACACGTTGCAATATTTTTCTTTGAAATAATCTTCCCTGTCGCTCAAAATAACACTTAAAAATTTTGAAAGTTTTAAAATTGTTTTCCTTAATGATTTTTCTTCCAGCGCAAGGAGTTCAACGTCCTTTAGACTTTGAACAAGTTGCAACGTTTCATCGGCAACATATTCGGCAAACTTGTTCTTTTCCTCTTCAGTTTCTTTTTCCTTAATTGCTTTTGCGAAATTTTTAATTACAAGCAATCGCTTTTTAATATTGTTGGCAAGAAAAACGTTTAAATTTTCCGTCAGTCTTAATTTCATTTCGCGGTTTTCTTCTTCCAACAGTCTCAGGTTAGCCGCATGGTTTAAGAAAACTTCGCTGTAAAATTCTAATTGCGTAAGCCAATTGGATGGCAGGCTTTCCCGAAGAGAATCGGCAAGTATTATTACTCCGTATTTAATTTTGTCCCTTCGTAAAGGAAGGATAATTAAAGAAGAAAATTGAATATTTAATTCCTTGAGCGAAGAATTAGCAATAAATTCAAAGGCTTCGTCGCCATCGAGTTGTTTGGGCTTATTATTATTAAGGATCCTAACTACGGGGCTTTCGTTATTTTCAAAATAGTCGATTTCACTGTTTTCTTTTTTTAATTTTACAAATAGCCTGCCGCTTTTGTCTTTTTCGAAAAAGAAAAAATTATCGGTTTTGAAATTTGATTTAATTACCGAAGAAAAAACATTTTTTAATTCAGCAAGATTCCCTGCCGAAAATATTTTGCTGACATTTTCTAACAAATTTTCCGGCAGTTCTGCTTGTGGTTTAATATCCGCAACTTGTTCCTCCTCAACAGGCAAACGCTCTTCTTGAATTACCTCGGGTTCTTCGGGCGCTTTAATTTCATGTTCATCCGGCGCTAAAGCTTGCGAATCTTCTTCCCTTTCAGGCTCTACACCGTCTTCTCTATCTTCGGCGGTTTCGGTAATTTCTTCCTCAACCTCTATGAAAGGCGAGAGCGGCGGAGTTTCGGACTGGAGTGTTAAAGGGGGTTCCTGTCCGGGTTCATCATCCCACAGTTCCGCATCCAAATCATGGGAAGTCAAGTCGAAATCCGTTCCTTCCGACGTAATTATTTTGGATGTTTCTTTGTGGTTTCCGTCTTGTTCTTCTTCCTCTTCTTGCTTGTTCTCTTTGGGTTTGAGTTCTTCCTGGCTTTCTTCAATTACTTCGGCAGGCGCTTCTTCTTTTAATTCTTCTTTTTTTTGCAAAGGTTTTTCTTTGGTGCCGGGGGTTGTTTCTTCTTCTGTTTTTTCAACTTGTTCTTCGGCTTGGATTTGCGGCTCTTCCTCATTAGTAGTCGTCTCCTCGCCTTTATTTTTAGGCGTTTTTGCAGACGATTGGTCGGTTGCTCCTTTTAACTCTTCGGCTATTTCCCGCTTTGCCAAAAATTCGTCGATTTGTTCCAATTGGTTAATATTGCTGTATTTCAAGATGTTGTTTTTTATTTCTGGACTCTGCCTTATTAAAAGCCGCGCCTCGCGCAGAGTAAAACCGATTATGTAAACGTCCGTAACCGCTACGGCGGTAGAAATGCGGGGGATATTTTCAATGATTTCCTCGAGACCGAAAAAGTCATCCTTCGAAAAATAATTTGATTCTGGGTTACCGAGACTTGCGGTTTTAACGACGTTCACCCTGCCTTCCATTACCAGATAAACATTTTGGGCGGGCGAGCCTTCGGAATAAATTAAAGAGCCTTCCGAAAAAGTAAGTAATTCGCCGTTAACCTCTTCCGTATTCAGAAGAGAAACATCCGAATTTTCGAAAAGCTTGTTTGAAGCTATTAAATTTAATAATTTATTATTCATTCAATATTGAAGAAAATTTAAATTACAAGATAATTATTTTAAACCAAACAATTAAGTAAAATAAACTTAATTATTCAACGAACCACATTCGCTCGAGCCGATCATTTCCTTTTTGACTTTAACGCCTTAAATTATTTTAAATAAAAGCTATTTAAAAGAAGTTAAACGCGCAAGGAATTTTCAAATTAAAAGTATTAAATTTGTTTCTCTGAAAATTAAAAATTGTTTTGACTTTGCTTCTTAAGGCGGGCGCGCCCAACGCAAGAAGTTCGGCAACGCATTATTTTAAGAAACCATTTTGATTATTTTACATCTTACGGAATGGACGAGAAAGAATTAATTAAAAAAGCGCAGAACGGCGACAGAAAAGCTTTGGCGGAGCTTGTAAGAAAGTACGAGCAAACAATCTACAACTTTTCTTTTAAGATTTGCCGCGACAAGGAAAAAGCCGAACATGCAATGCAGGAAACGTTCATGAGTATGATTAAAAACATCGGACAATTCTCGGGAAAGTCGAAGCTTTCCACATGGCTTTACACAATTGTTTCGAACCATTGTTTGATGATGGCAAGAGCCAGCAAAAACAAAACTTTTGCTTCGCTGGACGACGAGGACGCGTTAATTGACGAAAAGAATATTGCCGAGTGGAAAATAACCCCGCAAAATATTGCCGAAAATAACGAGCTAAAAAATTTGCTCGACAAAGCCATCGACAAACTGCCGTACGATTACAGAATTGTTTTTCTTCTGCGGGACGTGGAAGGACTTTCAACCGCGGAGACGGGACAGATTGTTAAACTTTCCGTCCCTGCTGTAAAATCGAGGCTTCACAGAGCAAGAGCATTTTTGAGGAACGAACTAAATAAAATGTTTTTACAATGAAAGAAGAAAAAGTTTCTTGCAAAGAAGTAATGCATCACATTTGCGACAATTTGGGCGAAGACCTCGACTCGCCCAAATGCCGCGCAATCAAAGAGCATTTGGACAATTGCGAAAATTGTCAGAAGTATTTCGACTCGGTGGAGAAGACAATTAAATTCTACCAAATGTACAACGTTGAACTAAAAGAAGAAGCTCATAAGAGGTTGCTGGATTATTTGGGACTTGAGTAATCGAGCAATTTCTTCTGCGCGGCGGTTAACCCGTTAACTACCAATTCGTAAGATTCTTTTATTAAAGCTTTAACAAACTTGCCATTTAACCTGTCCGATTCCGTGTCAACCGTAATCCAATGTTTTTTGTTCATGTGGTAGCCTGGAACAATTTCTTCGTATTCGGCACGTAGCTCCAGAGATTTTGCCGGAGTGGTCTTTAGCGTGAGCCTTTCGGGTTGGTTGAAATCGGTAATGCAAAATATTTTGCCACCTACTTTGAAAACCAGAGTTTCCTCGTCGAAAGGGAAATCTTCGTAGGCGCCGGTTAGCTTCAAACAATATGCTCTTAAGGATTCAAGATTCAAAATTAAAATATTCTCAAAAAATTAAATTAAATACCTTTAAATTTACGAAACAAAATATTAAACAAAGCGGTATAAGAACGAGTTGGAAAAAGATTTAAACGAACTGACAAACGAAGAATTAATTAAAGAGTTTCAAGACAACAACACAATTGAAGCTTACAAAATTTTAGTTAAAAGGTTTAAGGATCCGCTAATGAATTTTGTTTACAGATTTGTTGGGGACAAGGATGTAGCAAGCGACATTGTTCAAAACACAATGCTTAAATTTTATTTGAACAAGGACACTTACAAATCCTTTGCAAAATTTTCCACATGGATTTACACCATTGCGGGCAACCTTGCAAAGAACGAGCTTAAAAGAAGAAAGCGAAGAACAATACTTTCGCTGGACAAAACTAACGACAACGACAAGCCAATGCAAGTAGCTGATCCCAAAACGCTTTCGCCGGAAAGGCTTACGGACAGCTCAATTTTAAGCGAGCATATTCAGAAGGCATTAATGAAAATAAAAAAGATTTACCGCGAGGTAGTAATTTTAAGAGACATTCAGGGATTAAGCTACGAAGAAATTTCCGAGATTACTGGGCTAACCCTGGGAACGGTTAAATCCCGCATAAACAGAGGAAGAGCTCAATTACAAAAATTATTAAAAGATATTTATTACGAGTAAGGATGGAAAAGAAAACAAATAACAAGGAAGAAAAATTCGCACATGTAATTAAGCTTTTAAAAAGCTTGCCGCAGGAAACCGCACCACAGGATTTTGAATTAAGGCTTTTCGCAAAAATCGAGAACCGAAATTTTGAATCGGTTGCCAGGCAAAGCAAACCCGGCTGGTTCCCCGGTTGGATATTAGCCCCAGTGAGTACGGCCGCGGGGAGGGTCGTTGTCTTATTCTTGTTTTTTAGCAATTGGAGCAATTCCACCAAACCTATTGTTACAAGCGAAAATGTCGCCAAAATTGTGGCGGAAGCAAGTAAAACCGTGATTCAGCCTAAAAGAAATTACAGAATTGTAGTAAATAAGAACGATGTTGTTATCAAAGAAAAAGTCACTCTTCCTTTTAATCCGGCTAAAAGCGTTAATCTGGACGGCTACTTAAAAAACAAACGACGTTTAAGAGGAAATTCAATAAACGCTCCAGGAAGATTTGTAAGCGAACGCCAAACTTATTTTGAATTCCCGGGGTTCATTCCGGTTGAAGAAAATCAGAAGGTTGTAAATAAATTAAAAGCGCAAATAGATTCGTTGGAAGGGAACGGAAGTAATGAAAGCAGCCAAAATAATCGTTGAATTAAATTTTAAAAATTATTAAGTTTGAAGTCTTAATTTTAAAAGGAAGAGAGAAGATGAAAAAAGGAATTCACCCAACATATCAGAGATGCGAAGTTACGTGCGTTTGCGGCAATCATTTTGTCACCCGCTCTACCGTTCCCCAAATAAAATTGGAAATTTGTTCCGAGTGTCATCCATTCTTTACGGGAAAACAAAAAATTGTCGATTCAACCGGGAGGGTGGACAGGTTCAACAAACGCTACGGAATAAAGGCGTAAGTTTAACGGGCTTTAAGCCCGTTTTTTTTAATGTTGCCAAATCATCGAAATAAAATTTTAAGAGGATGTTTCGCAAATTAATTTTAATCTTTTTATTAGTTTCCACAGGAATACTTCCGGGAAAAGCTCGTTCTAAAACCGCGCCGGTAAAAATAATCGAAATTAAGTTAGCGGGCGCAGCAGCTTTACGTTCCAACGAGTTCTCCGGCTTAGCTTGGTTTAAGGATAAGTTGGTTCTCCTGCCGCAGTACGTTTTCAATAAACGTAATACGGCTTACGGCAAGCTTTACGTTATTCCTCGAAAAAAAATATTGGAATATCTTGCGGGGAAAATTCACATAATCAAACCCGATTTTTTAAGGGTTGAAACCAACGGGTTCGAAAAATTTGGCAGCAGAGGCTCAGGTTGCGAAGCTATTTCTTTTAAAGGGGACACTTGTTTTGTAAACATTGAAATTTCCGATTGGAAAAATACTCATGCCGTTTTGTTAAAAGGAATTGTTCGCGGGGGAAGGCTTGCGTTCTTTAAAAAGGCAATCGCGAACGTTCCAACGCAATCGCATTTGCCGAACATTTCGGACGAAACTAATCTATTAACAGACGGCAAAATCATTACAATTCACGAAGCCAACGGCGTTAATGTTAATCCCAAACCGGTGGTTCATGTTTTCAGCAAGGCGCTAAAATTTCTTCGGACAATTCCATTCCCTTCAATAGAATACAGAATAACTGACGCAACGGAGTTGGACGGAGGGAATAATTTCTGGGCTATTAACTATTTCTTTCCGGGCGAATTTAATTTGTTAAAGCCGCCGTTGAGAAAAAGGTTCAATCCTAAAAAAAGCGTTGAACGAATAATTCAATTTCATTACTCCGGGAATAAAATAACCGAAACCAAGATGCCCCCTGTAAATTTAGCCGGCGAAGTCTGGAACAAAGCGCGAAATTGGGAAGGGCTTGCGCGCCTTGAAGACAAAGGATTTTTAATAATAACGGACACTTACCCCCGGACAATACTTGCCTTTGTTCCCTACCATTTCAAATAGCGGAGCGGCTATTTAATTTCGTGAATGAACCATTTGGTGACGGATTTTACCGTTTTTTCAATAAAGTCGTCGGTTTTTTCAATCGCGGATTCTTTGCTTTTACACTGCTCGTAGCCGCAAGCTACAAAGTAAGCGGCTTTATCGTAAAAGTTGGAAATCTTCTGGTAAAACTCCAGCGCTTGTTGCAAATCGATTGCGCTGTTAATTAACCCTTGATTAACCACGTACTGCCAGAGCACAACTCTCGAAAGAATTAACGCGTAAATTAACTCGCTTAATCTCAAGCCTTCCTTTGCCCTGTCGCGCCCAAGCTTCAAGTAATGTTCCGCCTGGGATTGGAACGTTGGCTCTTCTTCCTGCAACAACTCGCCTAATTTCACGTAATCGTCGTAAGCGCGCTTGTGTAAAATGTCCTCTGAAATGTTTTTGTAACCCGGCGTTGCGGGATTGTTTTTAACTTCCTTAATCCAATTTTCAGTAAGCTGCTCCGCGTGGCTTTGTATTAGCGAAATAAATTTTTTGTAAAGCATCTTTGCCTCCTGGTTAATTTTTTAGAGGGACGCTAACATTCAATCTCGCGTTTCTGCCGCTAACGTTATCCTGAACGTCGAATATTAACGAGTAATCCCCCGACGTAAACGAAGAATCTAATTCTATTTTGGATTTAATAATTAAAGTGTCCATTTTTTTTGCGTTGCTTTGGTCAATCATTCCGTTGTCTACGTCAAACAAAGTGTCGCCTTTTGGAGTTAATAAATGAACCGCGTAGGAAAGGTGGGCTATTAAAAGGCTGTCCAATTTTTCCGTTTGAAAATTTGCCAACTTAACTGTGGAACTTAATTGAAATCCGCGGGCAGTCTTTTTTACGGCGGTTTTACCCTGGAATAATTTGAAATTCCTAACCGGCGAACTGCAAAAGCTTAACCCCGCTAAAAAAAGGAATGCGAGCTTTTTCATTGTTTTAACTTCCTCCAAAGCTTTATCGCGATTTTCCCCTCGACGAAACGTTTGCTCTTAAATCGCTCCAAGCTTTTGGCTTTTTTACGGCTCGAGGTTTTAACCCAAGCCGGCTTCGCTTACACGCTCAACGTTTTTAATGTTCAAATTTCAAAAATTAAATTAATAAGTTTGAAATAAAAATCAATCGTTTTTCAAAAATGTT
>JALWSN010000089.1 GCA_027080245.1 Ignavibacteriales bacterium
CAAGACTAATGAACAATAAAGAAAGCACTATTAACAAATATGTTCTCTTTAATGCTTTCACTCTTGAACTCCGTTAACTATTTCTTTGAACGCTTTCCCTCGATGTTCGTAATTTTTGAACATATCAAAACTGGCGCACGCCGGGGAAAGCAGCGTAACAGTCCCGGCGTTTGCTTCCTTCAAAGCCGCTTGCACGCATGCCTCAAGGGAATCTTTTATTTCCGTCTCTACAATTTCGTGGAAATGCTCGTAAACTTTTTTAGCCGAGGAGCCAATTGCGTAAATCTTCTTAACTCGTTTTTTTACTTCGCCATCTAATCGGGAATAATCGTTGCCTTTGTCCTGCCCGCCCAATATTAAAAACAACGGTTCGTCAAAACTTCTTATTGCGTACCAAACCGCGTCCACATTTGTGGCTTTTGAATCGTTAACAAATTTAATTCCGTTAATTTCCTTAACAAACTCAAGCCGATGTTCAACGCCCTTAAATGTGGAAAAAGCTTCTTGAATGCTCCTATTACTAATTCCAAATATTTTTCCAACCGTTAGCGCCACAAGCGAATTGTAAATATTGTGCTCTCCCTGCAAATTGCATTTGCTCCATTCAGCAACGGCTTCCACCTTCGAAGCGTTGGCAAAAAACAATACGCCTTTGGAATAGTAAGCGCCCTTCCCGACTTCATTTTCCAATGAGATTCCGAATTGTTGAACATCGGCAGAGACAGAAGGGATGTTCCTGTCGTCAAGATTTATTATTAAATAATCGTCTTTGCCTTGATTCTCAAAAATTCGCGCCTTGGCTGCAATATATTTCCCGAACGAATTTTCGTAACGGTTTAAGTGATCGGGAGTGATGTTAATAATTGCCGAAACGTAAGGCTTAAACTCTTTAATGTGGTCTAACTGGAAGGAGGAAACTTCCAGTGCAATAGCCTCGTATTTTTCGCTCGACAAAACAACATCGGACAGCGCAACCCCAATATTACCGGCAGTTGCGGTTTTAATGCCCGCGAAATTCAATAAATACGAGCACAACGCAGTTGTTGTAGTTTTGCCGTTCGTTCCCGTAATAGCTACAATTTTAGAACTAACAAAACAACTGGCAAATTCCAATTCGCTAATAGTTTCAATACCTTTAGAACGCGCGGTCGCCATTACATCGGAATCATCGGGCACTCCGGGGCTTACCACTAACAAATCGCAATCAAAAACTCTACTTGTATGTCCGTTAAATTCAAAAGGGATTCCTTCTTTCCGCAAAGTTTTAATTGCTTCGGTAAATTTTCGTTCATCCCCGGCGTCGGAAACAAAGGGTTTTGCTCCGAATTTTTTAGCTAATCTTGCTGCAGCCAACCCGCTGCGCGCCGCGCCAACAATCGATATTTTTTTATTCTTAATGTTTCTCATCTGATCTTAAAGGAAGCCAAACTAATTATTGCCAATATTATTGAAATAATGTAAAATCTAATCACCACTTTAGGCTCAGCCCATCCCAACAATTCGAAATGATGATGAATGGGCGCCATTTTAAACACGCGTCTTCCCTGCCCATATTTTTTCTTTGTGTATTTGAAATATGTTCTTTGAATAATTACGGACAACGTTTCCATAAAGAACACGCCGCCTAAAATTGGAATGAGCAATTCTTTCTTTATTAAAATAGCCAGAATTCCGAAAGCCCCTCCAAGCGCAAGTGAACCGGTATCTCCCATAAAAATTTGAGCCGGGTAAAAATTGAACCAGAGAAATCCCAACCCTGCTCCTATTATTGCTGCAATTACCACAATCAACTCGCCCGAACCTTGCAAGTAAATTATTTTAAGGTATCTTGCGTAAATAACGTTTCCGGAAACGTAACTCATTAAAGCCATTGCCAACATTACAATTACCAAATTCCCAATCGCCAGCCCATCCAAACCGTCGGTTAAATTAACGGCATTACTTGAACCAACAATTACAATACTTGCAAAGAAAATATATCCCCACATACCTAAGTCCATAACCGGCTCTTTGATAAAAGGAAAATACAGCTGA
>JALWSN010000090.1 GCA_027080245.1 Ignavibacteriales bacterium
TCTTTCGGGCAACAATGCAAAGAATTTCGGAATGTCAATCGGCTCCCGGTGGACGTTCTAACTTTTTTCACCTAAAAAAATTAAGCCCCCGGCATTTTTGTTGGGGGCTTTTTTATTGAATAACATTGGTTGAGAAAAAAAATGAAATCAAATTTCTTCCCAAATCTCCTTAAATTCAAATCCTCTTTTTTTAGCTTCTTTAATTATTTCAGCGCCGTCCGCCGCTTGTTCAACGGGAAACGCCCCTTTCGGAGTAACAGAGCGTGCGGCAAGATGCGCCATGATGGAAGCGTGCCAGCCGGTTAACTTTTGCATTGCGGTAAAACCTAAACCCTCGTCGAATTTTTCGACCAAATCGATTGTCAATCTCTTCTTCTTACCAGCTTTAATTCCTGAGCCTACGATGTGAAGAATTCCAACGTCGCGGGGGTTTTCCGTCTTTAATTTCGGTTCGAGCAGCGCGTGGTAAAAATCCCGCGGCGCAATGGTCTTGCCTTTAACTTCGATTGGCTCTTCGTCGAAAAGTCCCAACAAAGAATATGCCCGGAACAATTCCCAGTGCCCGGGGTAACGCAAAGTTTTGTAACGCAACGTTTTTAATTTACCCGCGTAAGTAAAAGGCGCTGTGGAAAGACCGCCTGTGGTAACCGCCGCCTCCAGAGTTCCAAAATTTTTAATCTGAATTTCCTCAACTTCGCTAAGCCCAGGAATTTCAACTGTTTTGTAATTTTCAATGGCGAAAGCTTTGCCGTAATATTCGTTTGTTAATCCGTTAATGTTGAAAATCAACTCGTAATTCCACGGTGGTTTGGGATTAAGCGGCAGTCCGCCAACGTAAGAAACAATTTCCTCGGGCGCGTCGAAGCTATTAAAAACGTAATTGATTAACGAAATGTTTAGCCCCGGTCCCATTCCGCAATCCGGCACAACAGAAACGTTTTTAACTTTGGCAAGTTCGGAAAGCTCGAGTTGAGATTTAACCACTTGGGTATTGCCGCCCAAATCCACGAACGAAGCGCTCGATTGAATAGCCCATTTTGTTAAATCCAAATTAAAATAATAGGGAACGGCGCTAATTACAACGTCGGCTTCCTTGAACAATTCCAACATTTTTTCCTTGTCGGAAGCCTCCGCTTGTAGAGATTTACAAACATCAGCGCCAATTAAGCCGTTTACATTAGCCGCGGCTTTTTCCGCCGCTTTTTTAATGGAATCGGTAAGAAGAATACTTTTAGCTTCTCCGAATTTCGCCAAATCGTAAGCGGAGGCGACGCCTTGCCGCCCCGCCCCAACTATTACGTAATTGTATTTCAACATAATCTTAACCTCAACCTTAGCCTTAATCTTAAACGAAATTTAACCGAAAGCCCAAAGGCTCAAATCCGACAATTCCTAATTTTCTTCGGAAGTGTCCACAATTCTGTAAGTGTGAGTGATTTTAACGGCTTTTTGCAGCATCGCCGTAACGCCGCAATATTTCGTTTGGGAAAGTTCGATGGCGCGTTCAACGTCCTTTGCCTGAACGTTTTTTCCGTAGAAAACGTATTCCAATTTAATTTCGGAATAAATCTTCGGATGCTCCTCTGTTTGCTCGGCTTCGATGTTCATTTCAAAACCGTCGAGCTTAACCCTTTTCTTCTGCAGAATTGCCGCAACGTCGCTGCCGGTGCATCCGGCTAACGAAAGCAAAAGTAATTCTTTCGGACGAATTGCCGCGTTGCTGCCGCCGAATGTTTCCGGACCGTCCATCATCACCCAATGATTTGAGCTTGTTCTGCCAGCGAATGTAATTCCGCTGAGTTGTTTTACAAAAGCTTTTACTTGAGACATATTTTCTCCTTTTATTTTTTAATCATTTATTTTTTTGTAGTACGCAAATTTATTGAAATAGTTTCAATTTTTTAATCGAAGCTAAAAATATTTTCGGTTTCAGAAGGCTTTTCAATGCTTTCGCTAAAAAAAAAATCGCCCTCTAAAAACCGCGTGGGGTCAATTCAAAAAACATTGTATTTTCTGAATTTAACGCTCTTGAGG
>JALWSN010000091.1 GCA_027080245.1 Ignavibacteriales bacterium
TGATGGAAGGAGCTTAATTTACAGAACTAATTTTTACAGAGGAATTAAAAAATACCACAACGTTTACAAACTAAATTTGTTAAACGGGCAAAAAGAAACAATAATTGAATCGGCGAGGAACGTTACCGCGCCAGTTAAATTTTCCAACGGGCGCGTAACGGCGTTAAACGCAACGAATTTAACAAGCATCGTAAAAGGCAATAAAATCAGCAGCGTCAGTAAAGCCGTATTCGTTTCAGGCAATAAAATCAATTACATCAATGGTTCTAAGATTAAAACATTTCAACCTTTGGGAAAAGGAATTTACGTCTGGGCTTCTCTTTCGCCCGACGGGAAAGAAATTCTTTTTACTTTCGGGAACAAAGGAACGTTTCTAATGGACATTGACGGCAATATCTTAAAAAAGATTGGATTTGCGCACGCGGCAAAATTTTCGCCCGACGGCAAGTGGGTTGCATTCATGCGGGACAAGGACGACGGTTACAAATTCACCGAATCCGACATCTGGGTAATGTTCTTAAGCACAGGCAAGGAGTTTCAAATAACTCGCACGCCCAATAAAATAGAGATGTACCCGGAATGGTCTAATGACGGAAGAGCTTTAACTTTCCACGACACAAAAGGCGAAATATTTATTGCAAAGTTGAACTTGAGGGAGGGCAATTAAATGAAGCGAGAAATTTTTATTTTGTTTTTTGTGGCAAATCTGATTTTAGGGCAGAACTTTAACGGCGTAAAAATTTACATTAACCCGGGGCACGGCGGGCACGATTCCGACGATCGCTACATTCCTCAAACAGGCTTTTGGGAATCGGAAGGCAATCTTTCCAAAGGGCTGTATTTACGGGACTATCTTAAAAGCATGGGCGCAAACGTTAGAATGAGCCGCACGACAAACACTTCCGCCGATGATTTGCCCCTTTCGGTAATTGACGCCGACGCAAATAACTTCGACGCGGATTATTTTCACTCCATTCATTCGAACGCTTACGACGGTAAGTCCGACTACACAATTGTTTTTTACAAAGAAAAAAACGGGACTGCTGTTTTCCCTCAAGCGAAAAAAATGGCTGGAATAATGGCGCCCGAAATTCACAATGCGGACAGGACCACTAAATACAGGGTTTCGGGGGATTATTCTTTCCTGGGCTTTAATTTAGGAGTTCTTCGCTACCTGAACATGCCCGGCACTTTGTCCGAAGGCTCCTTCCACGATTACATCCCCGAATCGTGGCGATTGATGAGCCTTGCTTACCGGAAGAACGAAGCGCTTGCCATCGCGCGCTCGTTTATTAAATATTACAACCTTGCGCCGATGACCGTTGGCGCGGTAGCCGGCATTTTGCGAGACGCGCATCAAAACGTCAGTTACTATTACATTAGTAGTTTGAATGACGCCAAAAAACCCGTTAATAACTTTACGGTTACCGTAATGCCCGACAGCATTGTGTTTCAGGGGGATAGCTTTAACAACGGCTTTTATTTGTTCGACAGTTTAAAGCCCGGCAATTACACTTTAATAGTAAAGGCAGAAGACTTCGCCCCGGACACTTTTAACGTTACGGCCGTTGCAAACAAAACTTCTTTTTACGACAGGTACCTTGAATCCCAGCCAAACTTTACTCCGCCAGAAGTAATTTCATTCTCGCCCGACACTTCGCTTGCGGAAGTAAGCTTACTTTCGAAAATAATAATTGAATTTAACGTAAGAATGAAGACTTCGAGCGTGTTAAATAATTTAACAATCAGTCCGGCATTAAGCGCCGACGTTAAATGGGAGAACAACGATAAGCGTTTAATACTTACCCCAAAAGGGAAACTTTCCGCCGGAGTTACTTACAATTTGGAAATAGCCGCCGGCGCAAAAAGTTACTTTGGAATTAAAATGCTGAATGACTTCAACGCTTCCTTCACCGCGCGGAGCGCATTGAGGCTTGTAAAAGTTTACCCCGATTCTGGATTTACCGACGTAAGCCGAACTGTTTTAATTGAAATATTTTTTGACGCGGGAATTAACGGCAACACGCTGACA
>JALWSN010000092.1 GCA_027080245.1 Ignavibacteriales bacterium
GCCGCAGTTCATTCAGGCTGGCGCGGAACTAAAAAAAGAATTTTGCCGAAAACGTTAAATGTTCTGGAAAATGAATTTTCTTGCCGGTCAACGTCGCTACTGGTTTACATCGGACCTTCGATTTGCCGGAATCATTACGAGGTTAAACAAGACGTTGCAGGACTTTTCCCTACTGAATTTGTAAGAGAAAAAGAAGGCAAGTTTTTTTTGGACGTAGCAGGAGTAAATTATTCTTATTTGCTCGAGGCTGGCGTTCCCCCTAAAAATATTGAACAATCTCAATATTGTACTTACGAAAACCTTTATTTACACTCTTTCCGAAGGGATGGAGAAAAATCGGGGAGGGGTTTTGCCGTGATTATGATAAAAGGAGGGGAAGCGAAATAAACGGATGTTTGATTAAAGCTGAGAATTAAAAGAGTAATTAAAAAGTATTTGGGTCATTGGGAGTAATATCAGGTGAAAGGGGATTAAATGAGCGAATCATTTAAAATTGTCGGAGGCTACATTTTAATTTGTTTGATTTGGGGTTCTACCTGGTTAGCCACGCGAATAGGATTAAACTCGTTTTCCCCTTTGTTTGCGGCGGGTTGGCGCTTCCTACTGGCTTCGCTTTTTATTTACGTCCTGATGAAAATTAAAAAAATTTCATTCCCCAGAGATTCTTTCGCCATTAAGTTTTACTTTATTCTCGGAATCTTTTCTTACGTAATTCCGTTCGGGCTCGATTTTTGGGCGCAGCAATTTATTCCGTCGGGGCTTGCCTCGGTTTTGTTCGGAACGTTCCCTTTTTTTGTAATCATCTTTTCGAAGATTTTTTTGAAAGACGAACAAGTGGGGCTGGACAAAACAATTGGCGTAATACTTGGATTTTTGGGAACGTATTTAATCTTTGCGGCAAATCTTCATATCAAATTAAATCAATACAAGTGGGGAATGGTTGCCGTTTTATTCAGCGCTATTGTGCAGGGGGGCATTGCTGTTTTCGTTAAGCTTAAAGGCAAAAGGCTTAACCCGCTTTCAATGAACTTCCTTCCGATGTTAATTGCGGGAATTTTGTTGATCGCGCTCAGCGCTTTGTTCGAAAGCGGCCGCACACAATCTTTCGACGGGCAAGCGGTCTTCGCTATTTTGTACCTTGCGTTTTTTGGCAGCGTGGTTACTTTTACCGTTTACTATTGGCTGATGAAAAAAATAAACGTTGTAATTCTTTCCCTTACCGCTTTCATTACGCCAATCATAGCTTTAATTTTGGGGTATCTGATTTTAAATGAATTGCTAACCGAGCAGGCAATTATTGGCAGCGGGTTAGTTTTGGTGGGAATTTTATTTTCTGACATCAGAAGAGTTAAGAAAATTTTTGAGAATAAATTTGTGAAGGTTTAATGTGCACGTAATTAGAATTAAAAACGCTACATTTTACGCTTACCACGGCGCTAAACAGGAAGAACAAAATATCGGTGGAAAGTTCGAGGCGGACATCGATATTCACACCGATTTTACGGAAGCCGCTGTTAACGACGATTTAAAGAAAACAATCAACTACGAAAAAGTTTACAGATTCATGAACAAATTCGTTAATGAGAGGAAATATTTTTTAATCGAAACAATTGCTTACCGGTTGGCAGACGCTTTGCTAAAAGAATTTCCTCAAATTAAAAAAGTTGTTGTTCGAATCAGGAAAAACAGCGTTCCCGTTGGAGGCGTGCTGGATTACGTTGAAGCTGAGGTGACTAAGGAAAATGAATAAACACAGGGCTTTCGTGGCATTGGGTTCGAACAAAGGCAATAAAATCAAGTATTTGAAGAAAGCATTAAAATTAATTGACGAACACCCCGAAATTTCCCTTGTGAAACATTCCTATGTTTACGAAACGGAACCTTTCGGTTACAAGGAACAGGAAAATTTTTTGAACATGGTTGCGGAAATCTCAACAAAATTAGAGCCTTTAGGACTTCTCCGCGCGTTAAAAGAAATCGAAAAACAACTTGGCAGAAAGCCTTCGTTTAAGTGGGGCCCGCGGGAAATTGACTTGGACATCTTGCTGCTCGATGAAATTTCCATTCAATCAAACGAGCTGACAGTTCCTCATCCTTATTTGCTTGAACGCGATTTTTTTTTGAAGCCCTTGTTAGAGTTAGACAATGAACTAATTTTCCCTGTTTCTAAAAAAAAGCTGAAAGATTATTTGAATTTGATTGAAACAAATCATATAATAAATAAATTTAATATTAATTCTTTTCCGAGGTAAAAAATTGTCCGAAGTTAGTTTTATTGCAATTGAAGGAGTGATTGGAGCGGGTAAGACTTCTCTTGCTAAAAGACTTGCGGAGAAATTGAATTCAAGATTGATTCTGGAAGAGTTTGAAGAAAATCCTTTTTTGGAAAAATTTTATGCCGACCGTAAAAGGTACGCTTTTCAAACTCAAATGTTTTTCCTTGTCAATAGGTACAAACAACAACAAACGCTTAAGCAGGAGGATTTGTTCAGCAAATATATTGTGTCGGATTACATGTTCGACAAGGACAGAATTTTTGCTTATTTGAATTTAAGCGGCGAGGAGCTGAAACTTTACGAAAGCATTTTCCCAATGCTGAAAAGGGATTTGCGGAAATACGATTTGGTGGTGTATTTACAGTCGACCGTGGACAGACTAATGTACAACATTAAAAAGCGTGGGAGAAAATTTGAAAGAAATATTACCCGCGGTTACATCGAAGAACTTTACGAAGCGTACAACGATTTTTTCTTTAAGTACAACGACACGCCTTTGTTAATTGTAAACACCTCGGAAATAGATTTCGTCAATAACGACAGTCATTTCGAGGAACTCTACCGCCAGATATTCCGTAACGACAGGGGTTTCATTGAGTACTTTAATCCGAATCCGGGAGTCTAAATTGTTTAAGTTAATTTTTTACATCTTGATTTTTTATTTTGCATTTAAGGTTTACAAATATTTTAAGCGGGTTTTCTTTACCCCGGCAAGCAAAACAACGTCCGGCATGCGCGGGACAAAAGGGAGAAGCATTCAAATTAACAAAGAAGATATTATTGAAGCCGAGTTCGAGGACATCGAAGACACAAAGCAAAAAGAGAACAAAGAATAAGAATGGCAAAACAGACTTTCTTTTCTCGCCAAATTTCTAAAATAATAAAAAAGTTTTTGTCCGTTGAACAAGTTAAAAGCTTAGACGTCGGAAAACCCCGTAAAATAATAGTAATCCGGCAGCACAATCAGTTTGGGGATTTGCTGGCAAGCGTTTCCTTGTTCCGCGCCATTAAAGAAACTTTTCCCGAAGCTCGTTTAACGGTTGTGGTAAGTCCGGATAATTACTACGCTATTACCAAAAATAAATACATCGACGAGTATTTTATCTTCAACAAGAAAAAATTACCAAATCCTTTTTACCTGATTAAAACAATCCGTTTGTTGAGAAGAAAATACGACCTTGCGATTATGCCCGCCACCGTTGCTATTTCTTACACGAGTTCGCTCTTAACACGAATTTCAAAGGCTAAAGTGAGGATAGGTCCTTCTTCTCTGGACGGCGCAAAGAATGATTTCGATTATTTCTTCGACAGGCGCGTGGAATTAAATTGGAAGAAGCATCCCGATTCTCACGTTAGCGATTTCGGTTTGGAAATTGTAAGACCCTTTGGAATTAACACAAAAGATTACTCCTCCCACATTGAATTTGGCGAGGAGGAGTTTAGTCAAGTAAAACAGTACTTCGAAGAACACGGCATCGACGAAAGCGCTGTGATTATTGGCGTTCACCCCGGCGCGGGTAAACCAAGGAACAGGTGGTCGCTTTTAAAATTCGCCAAGTTAATCGAAGAACTTTACAAAGAATATACTCCTGAGTTTATTGTTACTGGTAGTAAGAGCGACGCCAACGAAATTAAGTTTTTGAAAGAAAACGCGAACGCCCCGCTTAATTTTTTTATTGACAGGGAAATACCTACGCTTGCCGCATTAATTTCCAAATGCGATTTGTTCATTACTAACGATACCGGAGTAATGCACGTGGCGGGCGCGACGGACGTTCCGCAGATTTCAATTTTCGGTCCCACAAATCCATTCAACTGGGCGCCAATTGGATTGAACAAATATTTCATTAGAAAATCCGATTTGATTGACGATGTAACGGTCGATGATGTTCTGAAATTAAGTAAACTCCTTTTGAAAACTAACAAAAAATTAACGCATGAGAAAATTTAACCTTGCAACAATAGACATTGGCACTAACTCCTTTCATTTAATTGTGGTTGAAGTTTCCGCCGGCGGCAATTTCAAAATAATTGACAGGGTAAGAGAAGTAATCCGGATGAACGAGGGAATGTCTGGCGACATTAAATTCCTTAGCGCTTCGGCAATCAAAAGAGGAACGGAAACTCTCAAAAGATTTAAAAAAATTGCCGATTCCTACAACGCAGAAATTAAAGCTGTGGCTACAAGTGCGGTTCGCGAAGCGCTTAACAGGAACGAGTTCATCGAACGGGTTTACGAGGAAACAGGAATTGAAATTGAAGTAATTAGCGGAGAAGAAGAAGCGCGGCTTATTTACAATGGAATACTGAGAGCTTTGCCGGTAGTGAAAAATAAAATTTTGTCCGTGGATATTGGCGGCGGAAGTACGGAATTTTCAATAGGCCAAAACGGGGAACTGATTTACGCGGTTAGCATTAAGCTTGGCGCCGTGAGGCTAACTAACATGTTCTTTCCCGATTTCAAACTGACTAAAGAACAAATTCAGAATTGCAGAAGCTGGGTCCGGGGAACGCTCTTCCCAATAACGCAAAAGCTTAAAAATATTGGATTCGAAATGGCGGTTGGAACTTCGGGCACAATTTTAACTGCCGCGGCGCTTACAATTTCCAAAAAGAAAAAAGAAGATTTCTCGCCGCAGTTTTTGAACAATTATTCTTTTAATTACCAACAACTGGAAAAGGTCGAAAATAAAACGCTTTCGAAGACCTCACTCGCCGAAAGGCTTAATATTAAAGGGCTCGACGCAAAGCGGGCTGAAATTTTTCCGGCGGGGTTGATTATCCTCTCGGAAGTTTTTTATCTGTTAAATCTACAAGAGATGACCGTCTCAAATTTTGCTTTGCGGGAAGGCGCCCTTTTCGATTACCTGCAAAAGAAAGGAATTTTAAAAGACTCGGTGAGTTTGTTTGTTCGCAAAAACAGTATTAACGCTTTAATGAAAAGTCACGCTTACGATAGGAAACATTGTAAACACGTCTCCAAATTAGCAAAAAATTTGTTCCGTCAAACTAAGCGGTTGCACGGCTTAAGCTCAAGATACGAGGAGTATTTGAAAGCCGCCGCCAAGCTGCACGACATTGGTTACGCTATCTCTCACCATCAGCACCACAGGCATTCGCTTTACATTATTAAAAACCACGGCTTGTTGGGCTTTTCTGAAAACGAAGTGCAGATAATTGCCAATGTGGCGCGTTACCATCGTAAAAGTCACCCAAAGGAAACTCACTCGGATTTTGCGCAACTTTCCAACCGGGACAAAGAAATTGTGCGCAAACTTTCCGCAATTTTGCGTCTTGCGGATTCGCTTGACAGAACGCATCAAAAATTGGTGAAAAAATTGGAAGTGGAGGATAACAATTCTTCGCTGGTACTCGTTTGTTACTATTTGGGCGAGAGACCGGAAATTGAGTTGTGGAACGCCGAACGGAGAAAGTCGCTGTTCGAACAAGTCTTCGGGCTGCCTGTTGAAATAAAAGCCGAGCCGCTGCAGAACGGAAAATAGTGCTGATTGCAAATTTTGTAATTTTAAATACGGTTCCCTAAGCGCATTTTGGTAAGAATGCATTGTTGCTTGAATGGATGCTTGAATGATTGGGGGCATTAAATGGAAAACAGGGAAAATGATATTTTAATTTTGATTAAATCTAATAAATCAAACCTTATTTTTGAATCCCCAACCTTAATAACCAAATGAACCCGGCGCCTAAAAACCTTATTAGCTTATTTTTAAAAGTAAGGGAGTAATCAGCACGCTGCTAAATGAAAAAAACACTGCTTAACAATTCTGCCACTCTTAATGACGCCTTAGTGAGCCTTTCGCGAACTAAGGCAAATGACAATAAATTTCTGAATTCTCAAAAATGCTTAACTGTAACTACTCCTTAACAAGTCACAGCAATAAAATGCATTTTGGGATGAGATTTAAGGTTCAAAGGAAATGGCAACAATTACCTCTTAAGACTTACTCCTTTAGACTTCCCCCCACTACATTTATCCCTTAATTCTTCCTCCTTCAATTATTTATTGCATTTCTAAAAAAATTTACTTCAAAAATTTTGCTTTTATTTAAGGCGGTAATTATATTTGGTAATTCGAAAACGGACTGAATGGTATGAGAGATAAGGTTTTAATTCGAGACTTAGCTAAATATGTAGGACAGGAAGTTAATTTAGAGGGTTGGCTTTACAACAAAAGGTCAAGCGGCAAAATCAAATTTTTAATTTTAAGGGACGGCACGGGTTTGCTTCAGTGCGTTGTTTTCAAAGGCAACGTTACCGAAGAAGAATTCGAAGCCGCCGACAAAATGGGGCAGGAATCATCTTTCAGAATTTGGGGCTCCGTCAAGGAAGAACCCCGCGCGCCGGGCGGTTACGAACTTGACGTTAAAGGGCTCGAGGTTATTAACTTTACTCACGATTACCCAATTACTCCAAAAGAACACGGAATCGAATTCCTGATTGACCACAGACATTTGTGGGTACGCTCTAAAAAGCAAAACGCTATTTTGAGAATTAGGCACAGAATAGTTAAAGCTATTAGAGATTTTTTCGATTCCCGCGGCTTTACTCTTTTCGATACCCCTATTATTACCCCAACTTCTGTTGAAGGAACTTCCACTTTGTTCGAAACGGATTATTTCGACTTGGGCAAGGCTTACCTTACGCAGTCGGGACAATTGTACGCCGAAGCCGGCGCGCTTGCACTTGGCAAAGTTTACACTTTTGGTCCTACCTTCCGTGCGGAAAAATCCAAAACCCGCAGGCATTTAACCGAGTTCTGGATGGTGGAACCTGAAATGGCATTTTACGATTTGAACGACGACATGGATTTAGCCGAGGAATTCATTGAATACATTGTTCAAACGGTTCTTAAAGAGAGAGCCGAAGAGCTGAAAATTCTGGAAAGGGACGTTAGTAAACTGGAAAACGTCAAAAGACCTTTCCCGAGAATCAGTTACGACGAAGCCGTTGAAATATTGAAAAAGCACGGCTCGGATTTTGTTTACGGTGACGATTTTGGCGGCGCGGACGAAACAATAATTTCCGATCAATTCGACCGCCCCGTAATGGTGCACCGCTACCCGGCTAAAGTTAAGGCTTTTTACATGAAGCGTGATCCCGAAAACCCCGACCTTGCTTTGGCAGTGGACATGCTTGCTCCCGAAGGCTACGGCGAAATAATTGGCGGCAGCCAACGTGAGGACGATTACAACACCCTGGTTAAAAGATTGGAAGAACACAATTTGCCGCGCGAACCTTTTGAATGGTACCTCGATTTACGACGCTACGGATCGGTTCCGCATTCGGGCTTTGGGCTTGGGCTGGAAAGAACCGTCGCATGGATTTGCGGACTGGAACACGTTCGCGAAACAATTCCGTTTCCAAGAATGATTTACAGGAATACGCCTTAATGAGCTTGAACGTAATTTTATTTTTTGTGCTTGCTTTAATTGCCGCAGTTTCTTCTGTAATGATGATTACAAGGCGGCAAGCTGTTATTAGCGCTTTATTTCTTGTAATTAATTTCTTTGCTCTTGCCGGCATTTACCTTTTACTTCAAGCGCAATTCATTGCCGTCGTGCAGGTGATTGTTTACGCCGGGGCGATAATGGTTCTCTTCCTTTTCGTGATAATGTTAATAAATACCGAAACGGAAGAAAAGTTTTTGGAGAGAGCAAAATCCTTTAAGATTTTCGCAATTGCAATTGCGCTTTTAGTGTTTGCCGAAATGGCTTACGCTATTTTGCACGCGCATCCTTCGGCGTTGCTGCCTAAAATTTCCGAAAACGTTTCCAACGGGACAATTCAAAGCGTTGGGAAAGCACTTTACACGGATTATGTCGTTCCCTTCGAAGCGGCTGGATTCCTGCTGCTTTCGGCGACAATCGGAGCATTAATTTTAGCAAAAAAGAAATTTGATTGAAATGAATTCAGTACCAATTGAATATTATTTGATTTT
>JALWSN010000093.1 GCA_027080245.1 Ignavibacteriales bacterium
AACTTGGAGAGCCGGACGCTTCCGGACGACGTAGACCAATTCCGATTGAAGGAAGCGAATTTATTTTGGAAGTGGATACTGTAATTGTCGCTATTGGGAATGGCAGCAATCCGTTGATTAGCCAAAACACCCCGGAAATTAAAACTAATAAATGGGGCAATATTATTGTGGATGAAAATCAAAAGACCTCGATGGATAGAGTTTACGCCGGGGGCGATATTGTACTAGGCGCGGCTACGGTGATACTTGCAATGGGCGAAGGTAGAAAAGCTGCCGCTGCAATTAACAAAATGTTGGCAGAAGAAATCGAGAAGGAGAAGGCGGCTTCGAGCCTTGTAAATTAAAATAAATTGCAAACGCGATTAGTTAATTTAACGGAGCTTTTGTTTTAAAAGCTCCGTTTTATTTTGTGGCGCAGATTGGTTCCCGAACCCTCCGCAAAATGCAGAGGGTTCGGGGACAATCTGCGAAAATGTATTGAAGTAAATTTAACGCAAAAAAAACATCGAGTAGATTTGCTTTTCAACACGAACTTTTCATTTTATCGGAATGAATTTTAAGTGAAGAAATTCAGTAAATTAGTAGGGCGGATTGCTTAGCCTCGTCCTACTAATGTGGGACGAGGCGGGCAATCTGCCAGTATTTAACTTTTTTGCATTTAAACGCTTCTATTTTAAAAACGTCATTTTCTTAACACCAGAAAAATTACCTGCAATTAATTTGTAAAAATAAACTCCCGAATTTAATCCGCTTCCGTCAAATTTTACGTTTTGAATTCCGGCTGGCATTTCCCTGTTCACTAAAGCTGCAACGAGGTTTCCCAAAACATCGTAAACATTTAGCTTAACAAACGTCTTTTGCGGGAGCGCAAAACTTATTGTTGTAACAGGATTAAATGGATTAGGATAATTCTGGTACAACGAAAAACTTTCCGGGTTAACATCGTCTTTAATTCCGGTTGAAGAACCTGAGACGTGCACTCTGAAAAATAAATCCGCTGCGGAATATTCTTTCCAATCCCCCATGTCGAAATAATAAAATTCTCCGTCTAAAAAGTTTGCTTTGTCGTCGTAATGAACTCCGCCAAATTCTCCTTCCATTTGGAACGAAATAGTGTACGTTCCGGGTTCTTTAATAAGAATTCCCGGAGATGAATCTTTTAAAAAGGGAAAGAAAACATAATGGTCTCTGATCCCCGTTGTACCTAGCTCCGAACCTATCTTAGCTTCCGCGATTGGATGAGGATTTGCACCTGACGTTGGCAGCCCTTTCCATAGCCTCATCATCCCTGTGTAGTAAACCCCTACAAAGTCTATTTCAATTCCTTTAATGTAAGCAATGCAGCTTTCCACTTTGAACGATTGAGCAAAAATATTCATGTATTGAGTAACATCCCCTTGAGTAGTCATTTCATTTGAAATTATTCCCGTCTGGCATTGGGATTGAGAAAGTAAGTTTTTTGAAAACAGCAGTAAAAGGAGAAGAAATGGAATTGTAATTCGCTTCATTATTCCTCCGTTTTGTTAATGAAAAGTTTTAATATTTATTTGAAGAGGTAATCGAAGTAAATTAAAATGTTTGGCGAATTGTTGATTGAGTTAAAAATTGAATAAAACTAATTCTTCTAAATAATATTGATTGAATATTTCATTAAATAATAATAACGTTAGTTAGTCCGTTCGCGGCGCTCTTAAAAATATTAACAATTTAGATTAGTAAATATTAAACAATGGAAATAGTTTATCTTTAACAAAGAAAATACTTCTTTTAATTTAAAAAGTCAAGAAAAAATTAAACATATTATTTTTTGCTGATTACACTGCTGTCCAAAATATTTTTTTGCTTACTAAAAAACGCAATAATCTTTTATTTAGGAGACTTTTCTTCAAATTTCCCCAAACAATCCCTTAAAATTTTTTCGATACGTCATTTTGTTGTTCAAAACAATCGGAAAAATTTTTGCTGTTCAATTTGTTGAACAGATGAATTCTAAGATTTGGAATCAGGGCTCTTTAAATCAATGCAGTCT
>JALWSN010000094.1 GCA_027080245.1 Ignavibacteriales bacterium
CCGGAAAAGTAACAATATCCTTTGGCTCTTTGTATTCCGTCCAGTACTTGCCGTTTGCGTCCGCGCGCAGATTGGAAAAGAAATGGTTCAACTTCAATTCGTAAAATGTTTTTGCGTTAAGCGTGTGAGTCCAACTAAGGGATTCGTATTTGTTATTGTGCGTAAAAGTATTTGCGTTGTCAAGAATCTTCTGAAACCTGTACTGGTAGCCGGGGCTGGGCTCAACGTATTCAAGATTTGCTTGAAGCGATTGAGAATTCTGGTTGATGTTAACAGATTGATTGTAAGAAAAAACAAGCTTCATTGTGGGACTTATTTTGTAAGTTAATTTACCCATCCAAAACCAATTGTTTTCCGCGCGGGGGGCAAACCTCGTTCCGTAAAATGTGGAGGAGTAAAGTTGCTTGGGTGCGGCTTTGTAATAGCCCTGCGTGATTCCGTCTGAAATTCCCATGTAAAAACTTCCGAAGAAAGTTAATTCGCCCGGAAGTTGTAGCCCAATCGCCGGCAACAAATATTTTGTGAATGGTTCCGGTCCGCTTAAATTTGCTTCCACAATATCGGTATTGAAAACATGGAACGAGCTTTTGTTTCCGAAATTGTCCCTTCTGTAGCTTAACGAACCGTGGAATTGGTTGCCGCCTTCGCGGGTTTTTACGTTAACCACACCGCTTGTCGCCTGTCCGTATTCGGCGTTAAATCCGCCTGTAATTACTTGCACTTCTTCTATTGCGTTCGAGCTTAATTCCAATCCGAAACCTGTGCCTGCCAATGGGTCCTGAACCGAAACCCCGTCGAGCAGGAAAGCGTTTTCGTACGAACGCCCGCCGCGGATGTGAATTTCGTGGTCGGATTCCACTACGCCCGCTTGCTGGGAGACAATGTCCGTTACATTTTCTACGGTAGCCACTTCTATGTCCTTCTTGCTGATCGAGCGCACGCTTTGCGTCTCTTCAACGTCAACCAGCGGTTTGTCCCCCACTACCACAACGTCCTGCCCTAACGTTAAAACTGTTGGCTTCATTTTAATTGAAAGCTTCAACGTTCTGCCGGCTTTAATTTTAACGCCGGTGTATTTCATCGTCTTGTAACCAATCAACGAAACTTTAACATTGTAAACGCCCGGTTCAATATTTTCCACTACGAATTTGCCGTTAAAATCCGACGCCGCGCCGTAGTAAGTTCCCTCCAGCAAAATATTAACCCCGGGCAAAGGATCGCCCGTTTTAGCATCGAAAATAGTTCCTGCCAGTTTTCCTTTTCTACTATTTTGAGCGAAAACCGACGAGGCAAGAATCATCAGAAATATTAAAAATTTAGCTTTCATTGTTTCGCGCCAAATTGATCAAAAAATATTTTTTCAAATAATTTGTTAACGTTCCCCTTAAGCCCGTCGCAAAGGTGTAGCGGCAGCCCGACGAAAAAGAGATTTTTGTTAGTGTTCAGGAAGGCAATGTTGCCTGAAATTTGCCTGCTCGAAATATCGTAAGCCGCGATTGCCGAAATGCTCGAAGGGTAAAATGTTCGGACAAACGCAATTGTGGCGGTGGTTTTAAGCTGAGGCAAATCAAGAGCGCCAGAGCTGCTTAGAACCGCCGCGCCGGGGAACAGAAAAGAGAGCGGCTTCCTTTGTCCAAGCGAATCGATTGGTAAGAAGTTTTGCAGCGTTCCCAAATCGAAGGGAAAGGCGTCCGAAGAATCTTTAAATGTCATCGAGTAAAAAATGTGCCCGCCGCCCTGCAAATATTTCTGCGTAACAAGGTTAGCCAAATCAATCCTCGGATTGGAAGAGGAATACCAAAAAACATATTTAAATAATCCAATCATCTGCTGAAAAGTTGTGTACTCGTAGGAAAGTTTTGTGGTTTCCAGATTAAAGACGTTGAATTTGTCTTTGAACGCACCGCCGCCAATCATCGAAAAAGCCTGATTGTAAAAATCAGCTGCTTCGGGGTGACCGGCGTAATCGTCAATAATTAGCAAATCCCCTTTGGGCTTTTGCACGAACCAAGCGCCCGAAGAATCCGGC
>JALWSN010000095.1 GCA_027080245.1 Ignavibacteriales bacterium
CTGTTACCAAATTAGAAACTCGATAAGTTATCTCGCCAAGAGTAATCCCGCTGATTGTTGTGTTTAATAAATCGTTATACGACGGGCGTTCAATTTCCATAAAATATTCCCACATCAAACTACCACCTAAAGCGTATGGAATTGATTCCCAAAAATTCAGTCCGTTGGATCTTGCAGCGTTAAAATAGGAAGCGCCGTGGTAAGGATGATAAAATTGATTCATCATGAATCCGTCGCTATCCCATGTGAAACCATATTTTATATTGTGGCTTGCCGATTGAATGCTGATATTCGCCCAACCTTCCCTTGTTAAATATTCGTTATATGCAAGAACAGAAAAATTTAAACCGACAATTTCCACAGCAGGAAGCCAATAATTTTTCGTTTTTTTCTTTTTGTCCCTTCGAAAGAAAATATCATTCCTTTTATTATTGTTGAAGCCGGATTGTAGAAGTGTTTGTCCCCGAACTATTGTAGAAGCGAAAATCAAGAAAGACAAAAGAAATCTTATTACATATTTTATACTAAAGTTTATTCGTTTTTCAATTATTGCATTCATTGTTTTTCATATAACAATTAACAAACAAATAAGATTTAATAGCCGTAGTTTTTTTGCGGAAGGAATTTCGTTGCGTCAACGCGCTTTAGTTCTATGGAAAGGGAAAATATTAGAATCGAAATATCTATGTTAAGATGGTTCTTATCTATGAGTCTTAATTTCGGTTCCACGGTTTTTCCTTTTTTAGCCTCGTAAAACTTCCCGCCGTCCCATAAACCTTCGCCTAAATACTTAAAACCAGTCATAACCTATAAACCTTCCATCGTTCTTGCCCTTAAACTGTAAAATGGATTTTCTTTATCCTTTAACGGCGAACCGTCTTTTTCTTTTTCTTTCATCCAAATAATTTTTCCGGAGTAGCTTTCGCCCTCTTTGAAAATTTCTATAATTCTTTCTTCGTCGGGCATCATCCAGCTTCCGATTATTTTGTCGGTTTCATTTTTTTGCGTTTGCGCTTCCGTTATTAAATTCAGACTAAAAGCAACGACAACGAATATATATCCGCCTAATCTGTTAATCATTTTATCCTTTTATTTTTTTTGAGTTTATACAAAGACTTTGATTATCAATAACGAGCAGCTTCGGAATTAAAGCCGAAACCGCCGAATAAAAATTAATTTTCTTTATTCTTCCGTTTTTTCATCCAAGAACTTAACGACTAATATCGAAAGAGCGGGATCCGCTATAACGTCGTGTGGAATTCCCGGTTTTACCGTTACCAATATTCCGGGTTTTAAATCGACTGTCTCTTTATTCTCTCCCATTATCAGTTTTCCCTTTCCCGCAGTTGCAAGAACCCAAAACGCGTTCTTTTCCGTGTGCATTCCCATAGCTTTGCCGTTCCGTAAAACTACGTTGGCGATGATGTTTTCTTCATTTTTAAGAAGAATATTTTTTTCAATCGCTTTGCCTTCGTCGATCGACGTTTTATAGTTAAAGACTTGATAATCTGCTTTAGTTACTTGTGCCTTAATTGTTCCGGCGACTGTGACGAATATAATCGTCGCAAAAAATATGATTTTATTGTGTTCATTTTTTTACTTTTTTCATAAGTTGTTAGAAACTGTAAATAATTTTCCCGTAAAGCATATCGTTCTTATTAAATTGACCGAATTGTCCTTTCGTTCCGGTAAAAATATTCGCACCGAATTGCAGGTTTATGCTATCGGAGAAATCGTATAAAATTCGCGGACGCATAAGCGCGGCGTCGTATTCAAAGTCGTAATACATAAAAAATTCAAAATCGAGGGTTTCGTTGAGCGTAGAATAACGCGCGAGGAAAGTTCCCATGTTATTAAATTCCCCTTTGAAAAACGGAGTCGGTTTTATTACGTTCTCATAATTCATTATTGCCTTTTGAATAAATTGCATACTAAAGTTTATGCCGAAAAGTGTGAAATCCGTCCCGAGCATATAGTGGATGTAATCTTTTTGTATTACTCCCTCATTAATTTGGGGTGTTGTA
>JALWSN010000096.1 GCA_027080245.1 Ignavibacteriales bacterium
TGGTTTCCCCCTGAGCGTGTCCAAGAATCACCTCCACCCATTAAGCCGGGCAATTTGCCCCCGCGCTTGAAATCAAACCCTTTTTCAAATTTCACATAGTAACGGAGATAAGCTTCTTGAAAATAATACTTATGCTTTCCGGGCATTTTAGCAAAAACAATTGGAAACTGCGCTCCGCTTTTCCAAGGACCTATTTCACCCCTTGGATATTCTACCCTAAGACATTTTCCTCCATCGAATCCACCCTTTGCAACCTTAGCTCTTTCAAGACCTAATTGCCACGCAATTCCCCATTTATTTTGCCACATTACATCGCCAAAATTTTCTTCGAAGCCGCCATAAAAAATAATATCCGTCCTTTCCCGCAGAGGTTTTTCCAGTGTAGCTCTGTCTCCGCTTCTATTTATTTCATCGAATGTTACAAAGTGGTAACCTTTATGTTTAAGAAACTTAATTACTTCCGGGAGCGCTTCGATAGTATTGTTACGTAGCGGATAGTCGGAAAGCTTACCCGAAGCATCCTTTGAATGCATTAGAATAATAGCATTATCGTGAATATGCCTTTTTACTGAATCGATAATATTTTGTTTGGTGGTATGGAAAACATCCCAATCTTTTACCGACAAAGTCCACATTGCAATATCATAGCCGTGTCTTTCCAAAAGTTTTATTTGGTCATCTCGTAAAGCTCCGTAAGGGGGGCGAAAATATTTTATCTTTTTACCCGTTAGCACTTTTACCAAAGAATCAACATAATGCACATCTTGCAATACCAACGCAGTGTCCTTGTATTCCGTAAAATTTTTATGAGCCGTACTATGATTACCGATTAAGTGTCCTTCCTCATATATTCTCTTTAAAATCCCCGGGTATTTCTTTACTTTGTAACCGAGGACAAAGAAAGTAGCAGGCACATGTTCGGATTTTAAAATATCCAAAAGTTTTTCCGTGTAAGAGGAATCAGGTCCATCATCAAAAGTAAGAGCTACAATTTTTTGCGAATAAGAAACTTTCGCAAAAAATAGGATCATTAAAACTGTTACAGATAATTTTCTCATTTCTTTACCTCTAATTAATTTCGTTTACTCAGAACTTCCTTTTCGTAAGCATATACATCGTCAAGCCAATCTTTCTCTACCGGAGTTTCATTTAATGCACAATAGTAATCCCACACGGCTCCTACGGGGTAAAGTTTTGTTTCTTCCATTAACGCAAGACGTCGAAGATAATCTCCTTCTATTTCCGCTTGCTTAATTTCTTCCGCAGGTTCAAGCATGGCAATCAAAAGGGCTTTTAAAACTGAACGAATTCCCAGAACGTATGCCCCGATACGGTTAATTGAAGCATCAAAAAAGTCCAGTGCGATATTAATACGATTATCTAATCGGTATCGAACAATCTGGGAAGCAAAATCTTTAAGTTCATCATTAAGAATTGTTACGTGATCACTATCCCAACGTACCGGCCGGCTCACATGAAAAAGAAGCTCATCGGTAAATTGTAAAATGGCACTAATTTTATCCCCAACATTCTCAGTCAAATGGAAATGTCCCATATCAAGGCAAATCATTTTATTACGTGTCAATGCATAGCCCATGTAAAACTCGTGCGAACCAACAACAAAAGATTCGCTTCCTATTCCGAAAAGCTTACTCTCTACGGCATCTTTCATTAGAGAAGAGGATATTTTTTCACTATAAATTTCATCCAAAGATTCTTTAAGAAGTTTTCTCGGAGTCCATTTGTCAAATCGGATATCTTTTGAACCGTCGGGGATCCAAAGGTTGTGAATAGAGGGTGAATTTAATTCCTGTCCGAAATAAGCAGCGATTCTTCGGGCACGCTTTACATGTTCAATCCAGAAATCCCGTATCTCCTTGCTGTAACTGCTTAACGTAAATCCATCATCGGCTTTGGGATGTGAAAAGCAAGTGGCATTAAAATCCAATTTAAGTTTGTTCTTTTTTGCCCAGTCAACCCAGATTTCGAAATGCTTAGGCTCAATTTCGTCTCTGTCAATT
>JALWSN010000097.1 GCA_027080245.1 Ignavibacteriales bacterium
TTGCTTCTTCCATTTTTATTCCTTTATTAAAAAAATAATTGGTTTATTAATAAGTTAAAAGAGCTAATGCTAAAAAGCAAATAAAAGCATTTATTTAATTTAATTCAAGATTTTTTCCGCATGAAGTAAATCGTTGAACAATCCGTCTTTTATTGATTCGGCGTTCCGTTTTGCGGCGGACAAAGCCTCGATAATAAACCTGTTGGCAATAAACACCTTTCGGCTGTCTATTTCCGCATGTTCAATCAACAAGTAACCAATGTAAAGGTAGCTATAAATTTCAACCAAATCTTTTGCCGCAACGTCTTGGAAAGATTTGTCCTTTCTCTCCTGAACGTATTGCAAACTCTCTTCAAAAATTTCCCTGATTTCAATTAAATAATTCTTGAGCCTTTCCAACTCGCCTTTGTATTGTTTGCGGGCTTTTTCTGCAAAGTAATCTTTCAGAATGTCGTTAATAACGCTTCCCATTGCGGCAACCACCTGCATTTGCGAAGTGCCTTCGTAAATATTTGTGATTCTTGCATCGCGGGCTAACCGTTCTACTTTGAATTCCTTCATGTAGCCCGTGCCGCCGTGAATTTGCAGAGCGTCGTAAGCTATTTTGTTAGCGTTTTCGGTAATAATAAATTTACACATCGGCGTTAACAAGTTAGCCTTCCTGGAAAGTCTTTTGAGTCTTGCGTTTTCTTTGTCGAATGGTTCGCCGGCTTCTTTTAACCTTTTTATTTTTATTTCCAGTTTTTCTTTCAAATCAACAATTTGCGCCGTGCTGTAAAACAAAGCGCGCGAGGCTTCAAGCGAGACCTGCATGTCCATTAACATGTTGGCTACAACGGGGATTTCGTAAATAGGCTTGCCGAACTGCTCGCGTTCTTTGGCGTATTTAAGGGCTTCGGACAAAGCCGCCTGGGCGATTCCCAGCGCTTGAGCCGAAACGCCCATTCTTGCGCGGTACATTAAATCGAATACGTATTTAATTAATCCGAATTTCCTTTTGCCCACCAATTCGGCGGGAGTGTCGTTAAATTGCAACTCGCAAGTAGGCGAGCCGTGAATGCCAAGTTTGTTTTCAATTCTGCGAACCTTCACTGTTTCGTCTCCACGGCAAACAAACATGCTCAAGCCCCTGCCGTCTTTGGTGCCGGGTTCGGAACGCGCCAGCACAAGCAGCACGTCGCCGTTGCCGTTGGTAATAAAGCGTTTTACGCCTTTGAGCCGCCAAGTTCCGTTTTTGTCTTGGTATGCGTGCAATTTGCAAGCCTGCAAATCGCTGCCGGCGTCGGGTTCGGTTAACGCCATTGCGCCGGTGTGCTCGCCGGTGGAAAATTTAGGCAGATATTTTGCTTTTTGTTCTTCCGTGGCAAATTTGTTAATTGTGTCGCCAATATCCTGCAATCCGAAAATATTCATTAACGAAGCGTCGGCGCGGGAAATTATTTCAACCGCTATTACATAAACGGAAAAAGGAAAGTTCAACCCGCCGTATTCCCGCGGCAAAATCATTCCCAGCAAATCAGCTTGGGCTAGCCTTTTAAGATTTTCCTGCGTGCCTTTTGCGTAAATAACTTTACCGTCCTTGAAGTGCGCGCCTTCCGCGTCCACGTCGGCGGCTCGCTCTTCGATGTAATTACCCGCAATGTCGCCAACCACTTCCAGTACTTTTTTGAAATTTTCCATTGCGTCTTCGTAGTTAGCGGGCGCGTATTTGAACTTTTTTGCCTGCTCGTAATTTTCTTCGGCTATTTCCAAAACTTCTCTTAAATCAAGTTGATTAAAATGAAAAAGCAAGTCTTTATTTTCAGTAAAATAATTTGGCATTTTAACCTCTTATTTCAGTTTGTTTTTTAAGGTTTCGATGAACAGAGGAATAACGTCTTCAGCGTTTCCCACTATTCCGTAATGAGCGATGTTAAAAATCGGCGCTTCGGGGTCGTTGTTAATGGCGATAATTTTTTTTGATTCCTGCATTCCCGCCCGGTGTTGAATAGCGCCGGAGATAGCCACGGAAAAAATCAAT
>JALWSN010000098.1 GCA_027080245.1 Ignavibacteriales bacterium
CAATACTTCCATTTCAAAAATTTCATGTTGCTCAAGAATATTCATAGCGCGTTACCATTTTTTTTACAACCGGCGGAAATGATTCCGAATATTGTTCTATTTTTTGATTGTCGAATTTGCTGAAATCAATGGAAGCCAAATCCAGGGTGTAGCGTTTTAAAGAGATCAGGTACAAAGCATCGAGTAAAGCTTTTTCTGGTTCGGCTATGAAAAAATTTTCTTTACGCACAAAACCAAAATAAAGAGACGGTTTAATTTTGCTGTAATTGAAAACCGTTTCCCGAATGGTAACTTGTTTGGTGCGTTTAATGGCAATTGACTCGACAAAATCCCGCTGAATTTGAGTTGAAATTTCGTAATAAGAAAGCGCTGTCATTAATGAGATGTAAGAAGGCGCCTGAATTAAATTGGCAAAGCGAAACTTTTCTTCCAAAGACAAATAAGGCCATCGTTCGGCTAAAACGTAAAGGTCACGTTTTAAACGAATGATCAAGCTGGCTTTTACGTAACGCGAAGCTGTAACCCTAGCTGATGGCAAAGTTATTCTTAAAGCCCGTGACAAGTCGCGTAGATTGAAATAGGGCTTTTCTAAATTTTTGATTATTAGCCTTTTCATAAATACAATAAATTAACAAATTTGTTAACTAAATGTACTCAATGTAATCATGGAAAGCAACCTACTTTTTTAATGCAGGTCGATTTTTTGCTTATTTCAATTTCAGGCACGATTTGTTATTGACCTTCGTAGCGCAGATTGGTTTTTCGCGTAGCGGAAAACAATCTGCGAAAATGTCGGACGCGCAATAAATTTGTGAAAAAAGAAGATGAGAAATCAACAATCTTAAATTGACACTCAATGAAAAAAAACGCCCAACAACCCAATTTTGCATCCATGCCCCCCTTAAATTTATTCCTTAAAAGGGAACAACACTGTTAAATATTAAAAAGTCATTTCATCCCAATCGTTACCTTCGTAGCGCAGATTGGTTTCCGTCCTGCAATCAGCGGGACGGAAACAATCTGCGAAAAACTCTTACAAAGAGCAAACAAATAAAATTGTTGTTGTTCAAGAAAAATTAGAAATCGAAAACCGCCAATTAATGAAATAAAACCTTCGGTTCCCCTCTCGTTCTTACAAACATTAAACAGGTTAAAAATTTAAGGATGAAGATTGAACATTTCAAGCTATTTAATTTCCACCACCTTGAATTGTTTACCTTCAAAAAAAACTGTAAAAACTTTAATATTGAGACATTCCTTAATTTTGTAAAATCTTAAGAAATTATTATAATAGAATTTTGTAATTAAACTTTTAATAATTTCAATGAATTTTTCTTGCGGCAGTTACTCATTGAAACCGGCCTGAATAATCGGGGAACACCTTCCCACTATTTTGGCAATTGAACATTGATTTAATAAAATTCTTTATTGAAAAATAATCAGGAGGTTAAATTGTCGGGTCAAAATTTCAAACCTTACGTCTCTCCGGAAACTGAAATGAAAGAGCTTTCGTTCAAAGCCGTTGCTTTGGGCGTAATTCTGGCAATGATTCTTGGAGCTGCAAACGCTTACCTAGGACTAAAAGCCGGAATGACTGTAGCGGCAACGTTTCCCGCCGCTGTAATAGCAATGGCAGTGCTCAGAATTTTTAAGGGAAACGTTCTGGAAGAAAACATTGCGCGAACCACTGCTTCCGTAGGCGAAGCCCTTGCCGCAGGCGCTATCTTTACCATTCCCGCTTTTGTAATGAGCGGCGTCTGGACGGAATTCAACTATTGGGAAAGTACTTTGCTAATGTTGGTTGGGGGTATCCTTGGCGTTCTGTTAATTACTATTTTAAGAAAGACTTTAGTGCAAGATCAATCGCTCCCCTTCCCCGAAAGCCAAGCTTGCACAGAAATCGTTAAAGCCGGACAAGGCGGCAAAACTGGTGCTAAATATGTTCTTGCAACCCTCGGACTTGGCGCATTGATTGAAGTATTCAAAAATCCAAATGGCATTACTTTAATCAAGGACACCGTTAAAGGCTTTTGGGAATTCGGCTTTTCCAAAATAAATCTTTTAAATAGCAGCGGAAAGGTAATTACTTCAATCAAACAAAAAGGGGGACTGATGGTTCAAAGCCCCGCTTCCTCGCCTGCGTTTTTGGGAGTAGGTTACATCATCGGATTTCGACTTTCGGCAATTACCTTTTCCGGCGGCGTCTTCGGCTGGGTATTTTTAATGCCGATTGTTTTATTCCTGATGTACAACAATGTAATTGATTTCACAGCCGGAGGCAGCAACTGGATTCAAATAGCCGGCGCGGCTTACAACGCCACAGTTAAGCCAATTGCCGTGGGTGGAATGCTGGTTGGTGCTTTTTACACATTATTTAAAATGAGAAAAAGTCTTGCTCAGGGAATAGGAAAAGGTCTGCGGGACATCAAGCTCGCCAAAGAAGGCGCCGAAGGCAATAACGTTCCCCGAACGGAAAAGGACATTTCCTTCGGATTGGTTCTGCTTGCTGTTGGAATTATTTTCCTTGCAATGATTGGCGTTTACAATATCTTTACGCAAAGCTGGTCAATCTCAATCGTTTCCGCTTTGGTAATGGCTATTGCCGCTTTCGTGTTTGCGGCTGTTGCCGGCTACCTTGTGGGAATAATAGGCAGCTCTTCTAACCCCATCTCCGGACTAACGCTTTCAACCTTATTAATAGCTGCTATTCTAATGGTAGCAATGGGATTGACCCACAACCACGGCATCGCGGCAACATTGGCAATAGCTACAGTAGTTTGCGTTGTTGCTGGTGTTGCGGGGGACATGATGCAGGATTTGAAAGTGGGACAATTGCTTGGCGGCACGCCTTGGAAAATGGAAGTAGGCGAAATGATTGGCGTCGTCTTCGCTTCGATGATTATGATTTACCCGATTATGCTTTTGCATAACGCCAACGGCATCGGCAGCGAAGCTTTACCGGCGCCGCAGGCAGGTCTAATGGCAATGATTAGCAAAGGAATAATAAGTGGAGAAATGGCTTGGCCTTTGGTCATTGCGGGAATGTTCTTTGCGATAGCCTTGATTTTATTGGACGCCCCTTCTCCCATGTTGATTGCAGTGGGAATGTATTTGCCGTTCAACACCACTTTCGCAATTTTCATCGGCGGAACGCTCAAGTACATCGTCGATAAAATTGCCGAGAAAAAAGGCGCAAATAAAGAAGAAAAGGAAGTTGTAAATAATACGGGGCTGCTTTTAGCTTCGGGACTTGTGGCTGGCGAAGCCCTGGTGGGAATTATTCTCGCCGGCTTTGTTGGCGCCGGAATTAACTTAAAAACCGTATTTGGCTTGCCAGCTGATTTTGAAGGTTACTGGACTCTCGGGATTTTGGTCTTTTTAATTTTAGGATATGTTTTAATCAAATACCCCTACAAAGAATTCCTTGCGCTAAGGAAAAATAACAATTAATGAAATTTAATGGGGACGCCACTTAATGGCGTCCCTCCTTTTGAAAATGCGGATAAAAAAATGACTTCTTCGGAATTTGCTTTAAAATTAGAAAAGCGCGAACCGCCTACAATTTTCAGGTGGTTAATTTTAATTTTTGTAAGTCTGGCGATGTTCGGCAATTATTACATTTACGACAGCATCAGTCCGCTTGCCGATGTGCTCGCCAAACAGCTTCATTTTACGGACTCGGACATTGGATTGCTTGTGGGCATTTACAGCGTGCCCAACATCTTCATGGTTTTAATTGGCGGAATAATAATTGACAGAATCGGCACAAGAATTTCCACTTTTATTTTTACCACCCTCTGTTTAATTGGCGCCACAATCACGGCCTTTTCTGGCGGCTCGCTTTTCTGGATGGCTACAGGCCGTTTGGTTTTCGGGCTTGGCGCTGAATCGATGATTGTTGGAATTACAACAATACTCGGCAGATGGTTCAAAGGCAAAGAACTTTCCTTTGCCTTCGGTCTAAACCTTACAATAGCGCGTCTCGGTTCTTTTGCGGCTTTGAATTCGCCCACGTGGGCAAAATCCTATTACAACAACTGGCAGGCTCCGTTGCTAATTACCGTAGCGGCTGCCGCCCTTTCCCTTGCAGCCGTAATAATTTATTGGGGAATGGATTCGCACGCCGAGAAAAATTTCAAAATGCGCCCCGTGCCCAAACAGGATGAATTCAGATTCAAGGACGTCTTTTCGTTTAATAAATCTTTCTGGTTTATTGTAATGCTCTGCGTTACTTTCTATTCGGGAATCTTTCCTTTCGAAACATTTGCAATTAAATTTTTCATTGACGTTCACCACGTTACGCGCCCCGAAGCGGGCTTCCAGCTTAGTATGTTAAAAGTTTTCGCCATGATTTTTTCTCCTTTGTTCGGATTGCTTTCCGACTACATTGGCAACCGTTCGTTATTAATGTTCTTCGGGTCATTCCTCCTTGTGCCAGTTTACCTCTTAATGGCTTACACTCACATTACTCTTTATTTGCCAATGGCAATGATGGGCATTGCGTTTTCTTTGATACCCGCAGTAATGTGGCCCTCGGTAGCTATTATTATTGACGAAGCAAAACTTGGCACTGCCTACGGATTGATGACACTCGTGCAGAATATTGGGCTTGCCGCGTTTAACTTTTTAATTGGTTGGGTGAACGACATTTCCCACGGCTACACCGCAGGAATGTGGATATTTTCAATTCTTGGTTTTCTGGGAATGCTCTTCGCCTATTTGTTAAGAAAAAATGAAACGGGTCCTAACGCATTGGGACTTGAGAAAGGAATTAAAAATTAATAGACAAGAAACAGACATATCGGAATTTATTCCCGTCAGGAATTTTCAACACGAAATTGTCGACGGGTTGGTCGTCGTGATTGCTTACAGAACCAAGCAAAGTTTTCTCGACAGAACTATTTTTAAAAAGTGGGCTGAAAAGCCCGTGAAAATTGACTTGGACGAGATTGGCTCATACGTCTGGAAATTAATTGACGGCAAAAGAAACGTATTGGAAATTACGACTTTGGCTGAAGAACATTTCAATGAAAAAATTCAACCTGCAAAGGAAAGGGTAAGCCTTTTCCTGAAACAGTTACACAAAAACAATCTGATTACGCTTTACATGAAATCGTGAAGTTTCTTCGATTTGTCGGAAGAATAAACGGTTGAATCATTCCCTTTCGTCCCGAATTTACAAGGCTTTTCGGCAAGGCTGGACTCGAGAGGTAAGACCTTAATTGAAATTATGCTTGAGAATAAATCAACCACGTTAATTGAAATAAACATTGATTTTTAAATTCAATTTTTCAACAAAACCTTATTTTAGTAATCGAACCTTAATAACAATTTCAACTCCATGCAAAATTAAACTTATTAGATTATTTTAACTTTTTAAAATATTTCAGATTAACTCCAATTATCGTAATCGCCCAATAAAAAAAATAAAAATTACAAGGAACGTTACAAATGAACAAGAAAACAATTTTAATCACAGGCTCTACCGATGGAATTGGACTTCAAACGGCAATTGAATTGCTCAACAGAAATTTTCACGTAATATTTCACGGCAGAAATCAACAACGCCTTAAAAGGGCTCTGAATATTGCCCTGTCAAAAACCAACGCTGCAAAAGCCAATGTTGACAGCATTGTTTTCGACCTTGCTTCGCTGGAAGAAATCAGATTGGGAGCCAAAACTATTAAAAATAAATTTAATAAAATAGATGTTTTAATTAACAATGCCGGAGTTTACTTACCAAAACTTACTTTTACTAAAGACGGATTCGAGGCAACGTTCGGAATTAATCATTTGAGCCACTTTCTCCTCACTAATCTTTTGCTTGAATTAATTGAACGCAGCGACGAAGGCAAAATTATTAGTGTCTCTTCAATTGCGCATTCAAGGGGAGACATCGATTTCGAAAACCTGAACGCTGAAAAATTTTACGAGCCCTATTTTGCTTACGCTCAATCCAAGTTTGCAAATATCTTGTTTACTTACCGATTGGCAAAAAAATTAAGCGGAAAGAATATTGCCGTTAATTGTTTACATCCCGGCGTTATTTCAACCAAGCTTTTACATGCCGGTTTTAACATTCAAGGAGACAACGTTGAAAAAGGCGCAAGAACTTCCGTTTTCCTTGCATCCCAACCAAATAGCGTTACAGGCAGCGGCAACTATTTCATCGACGATAAACCGGCGCCCTCGGCGCCGGCTACTTATGATGAAGATTTGCAAATTAAATTGTGGGAAATTTCCTCTAAAATGACGGAACTCGAATAGCTTAGCTATTCATGCTGTTCAAGAATTCCTTATTATTCTTTGTGCCTCTCATCTTATCCAGCAGGAATTGCATCGCTTCCACAACGTCGAGTTCGCCAAGTATTTTTCTGAGAATCCAAACTTTATTCAGCTCTTCTTCGCTTAGCAACAATTCTTCCTTACGCGTTCCGGTTTTGTTTACGTCGATTGCAGGGAAAATTCTCCTGTCCGAAAGAGCTCTGTCCAGAACCAATTCCATGTTGCCCGTACCTTTGAACTCTTCGAAGATTACTTCGTCCATTCTGCTACCCGTTTCAATTAAAGCCGTGGCAATGATTGTAAGGCTTCCGCCTTCCTCGGTATTACGCGCCGCGCCGAAAAATCTTTTAGGCTTTTGCAGAGCGTTAGAATCGACGCCGCCGGAAAGAATGCGCCCGCTGTGCGGAATCACGGTGTTGTGCGCCCGAGCAAGCCGCGTAATACTATCGAGCAAAATCGCCACATCCTCGCCCGCTTCCACTAATCTTTTGGCTTTTTCTATTACCATGTTAGCAACCTGCACATGTCGTTCGGCGGGCTCGTCAAACGTAGAGCTTACAACTTCCGCCTGAACCGACCGCTGCATGTCCGTTACTTCTTCGGGGCGTTCGTCGATTAACAAAATAATTAACTTTACTTCCGGATGATTCCTTGTAATTGAATTTGCGATTTTCTGAAGCAAAATGGTTTTACCGCTTTTAGGCGGCGAAACAATCAACCCCCTCTGACCTTTGCCAATCGGCGCAAGCAAATCCATTACGCGCATTGAATATTCGCCCGGAGCGGTTTCCAATTTTAAGCGCTTCATTGGATAAAGCGGGGTTAAATTTTCAAATAATTTTCTATCCCGAATTTGTTCGGGGTTCATTCCGTTAACCGCTTCAACTCTCAACAAAGCAAAAAACCTTTCGCCTTCTTTTGGCGGACGAACTTGTCCGCTTACAAAATCTCCGGTTCTAAGATTAAATCTCTTTATCTGCGAAGGTGAAACGTAAATATCATCAGGCGATGGAAGGTAATTGTAATCTGCGGAACGTAAAAATCCGTAACCGTCTGCTAAAACTTCCAAAACGCCTTTGGCAAAGGCTAAACCTTCTTTTTGCGTCTGGGCTTCTAAAATTTTAAATATTAAATCCTGCTTTCTTAAATCGCTGAATCCCGTTAAATCTAACTCCTTAGCAATTTGGTAGAGGTCTACAATCTTCATCGATTGAAGTTCTGAAATGTCCATAGGCATGATATCTTCCCATAAATTGTTACTAAACTAATTATTTAATGATACGTAAAAGAAATAATGGGGTTTCCCTGATTATTGTCCTTGATTTTTTACAAATTAAGAAGAAGGAACAAGAGGTAATTCAAAATTACCTCAAATAATAAAAAATGTCAAGTTATATTTTTAATTTACTTCTAATTTCCCCAATAATATAAATACTTCCAAGCATTACAATGCAACATTCTTCATTATTTTTAATAAATTTCTGAACGAAACTTTTAATTTCATTAAACGGCAAAGGCTTAATTGAAAGTTTGATTTCCTTGGCTGCCTCAATTAACTCTGTAACTGATGCCGCTCGAGAATAATCAATTGTAGTGGCAAAAATATTGTCGAAATATTTTCTTAGAATATTAAGCATCGCCTTGATATTCTTGTCTTTCATTGCCCCGAATATCAGGAAAGCCTTATTTGACGGGCATTTTTCTTTCCTGAATTCTTTTATAAAAGCTTGCACGCATTCAAGGTTGTGAGCGGCGTCGAAAATAATTTTAGGACTTGAACTAACAACCTCGTACCTACCTCTTATTCCCGAATTTTTCACCACATTAAGCAAACCATTATTTACGGAATCGTAATCTTGAATCCCAAATATTTTGTTAGCTACCAAGAGCGCTAAGGCAGAATTAAC
>JALWSN010000099.1 GCA_027080245.1 Ignavibacteriales bacterium
AAATATTTCAATGAAGTTCACGGAAAAAATTAAAGAGAAGAAACGCCCGCTATTATTGGACGGCGCGATGGGAGCGTTGCTGCAGTCCCGTAATTTAAGAGCCGACGAGCATCTCTGGTCTTCGGTTTTCAATATTACCGCTCCTCAACAGGTTCTTAACTTGCACCGCGAATACGTTGAAGCCGGAGCTGAAATAATTACGACAAACACTTTTCGAACTAATCCTACGGCGGTTAAATTGTCTTCTTACAAAACCACTTCGGAAGAGCTTGTGGTTAAAGCGGTTGAATTAGCCAAAAGAGCCGTTGAAGACAAGGACGTTTTAATCGCCGGTTCTAACGCTCCCGCGGAAGACTGCTACCAACGTGAAGTTACTATTTCTAAAGGAGAAATAGAATACAACCATTCCAAACATATTGAATTGCTTTGGGAATCGGGCGTGGATTTTATTCTTAACGAAACGCTAGGACATTTGTTCGAAATTGAATTTGTCAGCAAATTTTGCCAACAAAACAAATTACCATTTGTTACAAGTATTTACTTTGACGAAAACTTAAAATTACTTAGCGGCGAGCCTTTGGAAGCGGCAATTGAAACTGTTCTTGCCTATTCTCCTTTAGCCGTATGCTTTAATTGCATTCACTCCCAAATATTCGCCGACTTCAAAAAAGAACGCGAATTTAATTTCAACTGGGGATTTTATTTTAACTGCGGCGGCGAGGACATTTCCGCCGAACCAATTTTTTGTAATATTTTTCCCGATGATTACATCGAACAAATAAAACCTCTGATTGACGCAAATACTGTAATTATTGGTGCTTGTTGTGGTTCAACTCCAGAACACATTGCAAAATTAAGGAAATTCTTAGATGAGCATTATTAAAATAAAGACGCCTGCTAAAATCAACATTGGGCTGAATGTTGTTGAAAAAAGAGAGGACGGCTTCCACAACATCGAAACACTTTTTTACCCTCTGCCTTGTCTTTACGACGAAATTATAATTCAACCCGCCGAACAACTAAGCGTTCTCGTGGAAAAATTTAATTTACCGCTCGAGGAAAATATTGTTTTAAAAGCCCTGAAATTGTTGGAGCAAGAAACATCCTGTAAATTAAGGCTCTCCGTTACATTGGTCAAAAATATTCCCGCTGGAGCTGGACTTGGCGGAGGCAGCTCCGATGCTGCTACAATACTTACCGCAATTAACAAATTACTAAAATTAAATCTTTCTCCACAAAAGCTTAATTCGCTTGCCTTAGAGCTTGGCTCGGACGTTCCATTCTTTTTGAATCCGGTTCCATCCCTTGGTTATTCGCGCGGGGAAATACTTACTCCCGTTGATTTTAAAATTGATTTTCCTATTTTAATCATTAATCCCGGCATTCACATTTCTACTGCCAAAGCGTTCAGTAAAGTAAAACCTTCCCGACCTAAAGTAAAAATTGAAAATTTAATTTCTCCAACGAAAGAAATTAATTACGAGGAATTAAGAGCTAACATTCGCAACGACTTTGAAGAAATTATATTTAGCGAGTTCCCGCAAATAAAAGAAATTAAAGAAGGGCTTTACGAGTCAGGCGCTCTGCTTGCCTTAATGAGTGGAACGGGCTCGACAGTGTTTGGAATATTTGAAGAGCAAAAAAAAGCGGAGAAAGCTTTAAGAGCCTTCCCCGCTAATTATTTCAAGGTTATTTGTAGCTAACAGCCTTTTCGCTCAATTATTTCAGTAGAATCATCTTCTTAGTTTGAACGAACTTGCCTGCGTCCAATCTGTAAAAGTAAACGCCCGAACCAAAGGACGTCGCTTTCCAGACAAACTGGTGCATGCCTGCATTCTTAATTCCCTTAAATAAGGTCGCTACTCTTTGCCCCAGAATATTGTAAATGTTCAATTTAATGTAAGAACGTTCGGGGAGCCAAACCCTAATAGTAGTAGTGGGATTAAAGGGATTGGGGTAATTTTGACTAAGTTTGAAAGCGTTTGGAACCGTCTTTGAATTTTTAACTAAAGTTAAT
>JALWSN010000100.1:0-1709 GCA_027080245.1 Ignavibacteriales bacterium
ATTAAGTATATACTAATTATAAGCACAATCATTAATGGTTGTTCGTTAACCTCTACAACAAAAACTACAGCCGACAAAACAGCCGATGATTTTGCAAAAACGATAACAAAAGAAGATTTAAAAAAACACCTAGAAGTATTAGCTTCCGACGAATACGAAGGAAGAGAGACAGCAATGCCAGGTCAAAAGAAAGCAGCGAAGTACATCGCCGACTATTTTGATGAAATAGGACTTAAAAAAGGAGTAAACGACACCTCTTATTTTCAAAAATTCCCAGTCGATGTTCGCGACCCAAAAAAAGTTTCTTTACAGATAAATGGAGAAAAATTACAATTTTTAAAAGACTTTTATTACTTCGGAAGTTTTAACGATACTCTTTTGACGCAAAAAGATATTATTTACGTTGGCTACGGAATAGACTCACCTCAGTACTCTGATTATACCAACATAAATGTAAAAAATAAAGTTGTGCTACTTAAAGAAGGTATTCCAGTAGGAAAACCAATCAACGAAGGTTGGAAGAATTGGAGAAAAAAAGTTGAAGCAGCACAAAAGAACGGTGCTTTAGCAGTGGTATCCATTAAAGATAATTTCCAAGAAAACGTAGAACGAGTTGGGTTCTTTATACAAAACCCTCAAATGCAGTTGCACAATAAAGGACTAAAAGAGAGAATAAAAAATATTCCCTATTTCTATATTTCTCCAGAAAAAGCACAGCAATTGTTATCCATTACCCCATCATCAAAAGCAACCAATAAACCGATAGGAAAAGCAGATATTGATTTGAACATTAATCAAGTATTGGAGTCCGACAATGTGCTTGGCTTTTTAGAAGGAACAGACAAAAAAGATGAAATAGTTGTGATTACAGCACATTACGACCACTTAGGCTACGACAATGGCGAAGTGTGTAACGGAGCGGATGACGATGGCTCGGGTACAGTTGCTGTTCTGGAATTAGCACAAGCCTTTATGGAAGCTAAAAAAGTTGGAAAAACACCTAGAAGAAGCATCTTATTTATGACCGTATCGGGAGAAGAAAAAGGCTTGTTGGGATCTGAATACTACACCAAAAACCCAATCTATCCTCTTGAAAAAACAGTCGTAGATTTGAATATAGATATGGTGGGAAGAATAGACGATCAACATCAAGACAATAATTATGTTTATCTCATTGGCTCAGATAAAATCAGTTCGGATTTACATGAAATCAGCGAAAAAGTAAATGCTGAAAAAACAAAATTAGTTTTGGATTATACCTATAATGACGAAGACGATCCTAACCGTTTTTATTATCGATCTGACCATTATAATTTTGCAAAAAATGGAATACCTGTAATCTTTTATTTCAGTGGAGTACACGAAGACTATCATAAACCAACTGATGATGTAGAAAAAATAGATTTTGAGAAAATACAAAAAACAGCTAGATTGGTGTTTTACACCGCTTGGGAAGTAGCCAACCGAGATAAACGATTGAACACAAAACCATAGGTATGAATATCGCAAGATAATTTTAAACAAGTTTAAATCATTGCTTTTTTTTACTAAGGTGTTAATATTCAATTGGTATTAGAATGATTTTTTGTATCTTTATTCCGTTCGCGTTAGAGATTTGTATCCCTAACGCAAGCATAATGAGCACCATAAAGTGTTTTTATTTCCTTTATACTTCTTCAAAAAATATTTCCATAGCGGGTGCTATGCAA
>JALWSN010000100.1:1719-2013 GCA_027080245.1 Ignavibacteriales bacterium
CGAACCATAGCTATGGCTATGCTTCTTAAAAATGCCTAGATTGAAAAGAAAATAATCTAATTTCACTTTTATATCCAAGTTGTAAATAACCTCTTCAAAAAATATTTCCATAGCGGGTGCTATGCAAAGATTTTTTTCATCGTTTAAAGAAACTAAAATTCACTTTCTTAGCACTCATTCCACTTACGTTAGGGATAGAACGGCGTGTTTGAACTCCTTTTGTGTTGTTGCACTTATGCAACACAAAAGAGTGAGTAGTGATAGCCCGACCATTACAGCGTTAAAAAGTAATGT
>JALWSN010000101.1 GCA_027080245.1 Ignavibacteriales bacterium
CTACCACGCTGTCCTGAGGTGGGTCCAGCGCCATGTCCGCCAGCAAGGAACGCAAGGATTTGTATTTTGTTACAATGCTAACGAAAATGTCCAAATCCTTTTGTCTTTTGTTAAAATCGTCGTATTTGTTCTTAAAAAGAGGTTTGTAATATTGAAGAACCACTTCAAGCTTGTCCGCCGGATTGGGAAAATTATTGTAAATATTTGAAAGCATTGTAAAAAGGCGCGCTAAATTGTCCTTGTATTTTTTTGCGACGGCTTCTTCGCTATTCTTTTCAATTGAAATGCTCCCGTTTTGAATATCGTCCAGAATTTTTTGCGCTGTTTTTGGTCCTACCCCTTCGTGCAAAAGTAAAATACGGTACCAGCTTACAAAATCTTTCGGATTTTCCACAATTCTAAGGAACGAAAGCACGTCCTTGATGTGCGCCGCTTCAATAAATTTCATTCCTCCGAATTTCTGGTAGGGAATATTTGCTTTGTTTAATTCAATTTCCAAATCAAAGGACATGAAGGAAGAACGGAAAAGGACTGCGATTTCTTTTAGAGGCACGCCTTCTTCCCGCAAATCGAGGATTTTTTCGACAATAAATCTTGATTGTAAATTTTCGTTAGTTGCGCTTACGATTGCCGGCAGCTCTCCGCTTTGCCGTCTTGAAAACAAGAATTTCGAATATTTTTCAATTGAATTTTCAATTATGTGATTTGCGAAATTAAGTATTTCCTGCGTGCTCCGGTAATTTTCTTCAAGCTTAATGATTTTTGCTTCGGGAAATATTTGGGGAAATTCAATTATGTTTTTGAAATTTGCTCCCCTGAAAGAGTAAATTGATTGGGAATCGTCTCCAACAACCATGATGTTCCGGTTGATTTGCCCTAAGCCTTTTACAATGTCCGCCTGAATTTTGTTTGTGTCCTGGTATTCGTCCACCATTACGAATTTAATTGAGTTAAGCAAGGACTTTGCTCCCGAGCCGAAATCATTCAGGAACTTGTTTAAGTAGACCAACAAGTCGTCGTAATCCAGTAAATTGTTCTGATACTTGTAAGTGGAATAAATCTGCTTAATTCTTAAAATATCCCCGGTAAATTCAATAAAATGGGGGTATTCTTCTTCGATTATTTCTTCAATTGTTCTTTCCGTATTTACGTTAAGACTAAGAATTTTAAAAATTGTTGTTTTATTTGGAAATCGCTTTTTTTTAGCGTGAAGATTAAGCTGCGCCCGAATTAAATTAATTACGTCCTCGCTGTCCCCTTGATCTAAAATAGTGAAATTGGAATTAAGATTTAAGAATCGAGCGTATTTTCTGAGCGTTAAATTTGCGAAAGAATGAAACGTTCCGCCATTTACTTTGGAACATCTGTTGTCTAACAGAATGGCGGCTCTGTTCATCATTTCGCGGGCGGCTTTACGGGTAAAAGTAAGCAACAAAATAGAAGACGGCTCAAAACCGGATTCAATTAGCCTTGCCACGCGGTAAACGAGAGTGCGGGTTTTTCCCGTGCCTGCTCCGGCAATTACAAGGTAAACGCCGTAAGTGGCTTTTACCGCCTCCAGCTGGGAAGGGTTAAGAAGATTTTCGTAATCTATTTCGAACTTTTTCCCGCTTTTAACAAAAGCTTTTTCGCCGTATTTTCTTTTAAGGACGTACTTTTTAGCCATCGTCTCGCAAGCTTATTGGAGGATTAATTAACTCGGAAAATAAAAACGCTTCCTTAAAGTTCTTAGGGTTATTTAGCTTGTTTTTCAATGAGTTAGCTAAGTTTACCTCGCTTTCTTTTTGAAAGTAAGGTCTTTCGTTCGACAAATATTTTTCATCCTTTATCGCATCCATTTCCATTTGTTTCTTAATTTTTTCTTCAACCCAATTTTGTTTGGTTGCGGGAACGTAATTTGCATTGTAATCGGACTGATATTTCACGTCGTAATCAGTTTGGTAATCAGGTTGAATGTTCATGTCGTAATCAAGATTAAAGCTTTTGTCTATATCGGAAAGTTTAGCTGGGGA
>JALWSN010000102.1 GCA_027080245.1 Ignavibacteriales bacterium
TTGAAATTAACACAACGGGGCAAAGCTTAAACTTTACGCGCCGCGGGACGAACGCATTTGTTCGCTTGCCGGAAACGCTTCCCGCAGGCGGCTCCATCGACATTCAAACGGAATGGAGTTTTATTATCCCCAACGTTTCGCAAGAGAGAATGGGAGCTTACGATTCCACCTCTTACTTCGTAGCTTACTGGTATCCTCAAGTAGCCGTGTTCGACGACGTAGACGGCTGGGACGTTTTTAATTACAGGGGCACAACGGAGTTTTACAACGACTTCAACAATTACACTGTTAAAATTACAATGCCGGAAGGTTTTCTTGTTTGGGGCACGGGACTTGTTCAAAACCTCGACGATCTTTTGAAACCGAAATTCCTTAAAAGAATTAAGAAAGCCAAGGCTTCAGATAGGGTAATAAAAATAGTATCGAAAGAAGACTATGCCGAAGGAAGTCCAACTATTTCGGACAATTACAACACATGGGTATTTAAAGCCAACAATGTTACGGATTTTACATTCGGAACAAGCGACCATTATTTGTGGGATATGAGAAGCGTAATTGTGAATGACTCCACACAAAGGCGCGTGACGGTGGAAGCGGTTTACAAAGAAAAATCGAATCAGTTCTACAAAGGAGCTGAGATTGCCGCAAAATCCATTCGCTACCTTTCTACCGAGATCCCAGGCTATCCTTATCCTTACCCGAAGATGACGATTTTCAACGGACAAGGGGGAATGGAATCCCCAATGATGGTAAACGAAGGCTCGCCCTCTACTTACGCGGGAATGGTAAGTGTTACCTCTCACGAAATAGCGCACACTTACTTCCCGTTTTACATGGGAATTAATGAACGCAAATATGCCTGGATGGACGAAGGTTGGGCAACGATGCTTCCAATGGAATTTCAAAAAGAGGAAGGGAAATATGATCCGCTCGCTTCGAATGTAAGGGGCTTTTCGTTTGTTGCCGGTAACGAGCTTGAATTACCGATGATTATCCCTTCGCTCTACATGCTGGGTGAAACTTACCGCGACGCCTCCTACACGCGCCCCGGCATCGCTTATTATTACTTAATGGATTTAATGGGACGAAAGAATTTTAAAAAGGCGCTCCGCAATTACATTGTCGCTTGGCACGGGCATCATCCTTTGCCTTACGATTTCTTCCTCTCCTTCAATAATTCTTTCGGAGAAGACTTAAGTTGGTTTTGGAAGCCTTGGTTTTTTGAAAGGGGCTACCCCGATTTAGCCATTTCAAACGTTGAGGAATCCGGAGGCACCCTTTACGTAACCATTGAAAAAGTTGGACTTCTACCGGTTCCAATCGGTTTAAATTTAACATTTACCGACGGCTCAACCAAGAGCGTCTGGAATTCCGCCGCGGCCTGGAAGGACGGCGAGAAGAAATTTACAATTGTAATTCCAATTGAGAAATCAATAAAGAAAGTAGAGATAATGAAAAACAAAATAGCAGACGTAAACGACTCCAATAATATCTGGGAAAAATAATTTGACTGAATTTGATTAAATTAAAGGTTTAATTTTAAGAGGATTCAAAATGCGTACGGTAAAGAACATTTTATTTTTAGTTTTGTTTTGCTTAACCGCCGTTCTCTATTCGCAGAATGTGGTTAAAGTTGGAAAATCTTACATGCTGAACGACAGGATTGTCGTCAAATTCAGAAGCGGCGAGGTTTACGCGGCGGGTTCAACCTCGATTCTCGCGCCCTCCGTAAAATCATTTTTGAACAAATACGGAATATATTCAATAAAACCGCGTTTTAAATTAACGCCCAAACCAAATACGGCGGAAAACAGCCTGGCGCAAATTTACACATTAAAATTCTCCTCTCCGATTAATCCCATTTTCCTTGCAAGGAAAATCTCGCAATTACGGGGGGTTGAATGGGCTGAGCCTTATTATCTCCAACAAATTCAGTATGTTCCCAGCGATACATATTTCAACAAAGAGTGGTACTTAAAAAAAATTAAGGCGACCGACGCATGGG
>JALWSN010000103.1 GCA_027080245.1 Ignavibacteriales bacterium
GTTTTAATATCCCTTCAAGCTCGAATCGCTTGGCAAGCCGCAAAATTAATTAAACAAATCAAAAGCAAAAATACCTGCCAAGCTTTTCAAGAACAATGCAAAAATTCGGATTAACTTAAACGTTCTTTCCGTGGCAATGTTTGTATTTTTTACCGCTACCGCAGGGGCAGGGATCGTTTCTACCAACTTTAACGGCAACTTTAATCGGTTGTTGCTTACCCCTGTTAGCCGCTTGCTCGGAGGATTCGCTCACGGGAGAAAGCCCCATGTTCGTTACGTTATCCTTAATTGTTCTTAATCTTTTAATCGGGGATTTTGGTTTTTTTTCTTTGATTTCCTCGGGCGCTTCGGGGAAGAATTTGAAGGCGAACTGCAAAATTTCGTCCCGAATTTGAGCGAGCAAATCTAGGAACAGCTCGAAAGCTTCACGTTTGTATTCCACAAGGGGATCCTTTTGCCCGTAAGCGCGCAAACCTATGCCTTCCTTCAAGTCGTCCATTTCGCGCAAATGGTCTTTCCATTTTTCGTCTATTACGCTAAGCACCGCGTAACGTTCTATTCGCGCCATCAAATCCGAGCCGAACATTTCTTCCTTCCGTTCGTAGAATTCTTTGGCGGCTTCAATTATTTTTTGCTTAACTCCGTCCGGTCCCAATTTCTCAAATTCTTCCGGCTCAAATTTTACGTCCACCAACAAATGTTGCAAAACGCTTGCGTGCAGCGCCTCTATTTGCAAATCGTCGTAATATTTTTCAATCAGTTCATCAACAAAATCTTCAAGATATTCAAATATTTCGGTTTTTAATCTTTCCCCTTTAAGAGCTTGCCTACGCTTGTTGTAAATCACTTCGCGTTGCTGGTTCATCACGTCGTCGTATTCCAGCAATCGTTTACGAATTGCGAAGTTGTTTTCCTCTACTTTCTTCTGCGCTCTTTCAACGGATTTAGTAATCATTGGATGTTCGATTGCTTCGCCTTCTTTCATTCCAAGCCGGCTCATTATGTTGGTAACCCTGTCGCTGCCAAAAAGGCGCATTAGATCGTCTTCGAGAGAAATAAAGAATTTTGAAGTTCCGGGATCGCCCTGCCTTCCTGCGCGACCGCGCAGCTGGCGGTCTATTCGCCTGCTTTCGTGGCGTTCGGTGCCTAAAATGTAAAGTCCGCCTTTTTCCACTACTCCCGGACCCAGCTTAATATCCGTGCCCCTGCCCGCCATATTTGTCGCTATTGTAACCGCCCCCGGTTGACCTGCGTAAGCGACAATTTCGGCTTCGCGCTGGTGGTGTTTGGCATTCAAAACGTTGTGGGGCACTCCCTGCCTTTTAAGCATGCGGCTTAAAGTTTCCGAAACCTCCACGCTTGTAGTGCCCACAAGCACTGGTCTGCGTTGCTCGCGCAGCTCTTTTATTTTTTGAATTATTGCATTGTACTTTTCGCGCTTTGTTCTGTAAATGGCGTCTTCCTCGTCAACCCTTATTACCGGTTTGTTTGTGGGAACAACCACCACTTCAAGTTTGTAAATCTGGTAAAACTCCGCCTCTTCCGTCTCCGCAGTTCCGGTCATTCCGGCTAATTTATTGTAAAGACGGAAATAATTTTGAAGAGTAATTGTTGCCAGTGTTTGCGTGTCCCGCTCAACCTTTACGTTCTCCTTTGCCTCAATTGCCTGGTGCAAGCCGTCGGAATACCGCCTGCCGGCTAAGATTCTCCCCGTAAACTCGTCCACAATCGCAATCTTTCCGTCCTCGGTAACTACGTACTCGTCGTCTTTTTCGAAGAGTGTGTAAGCTTTAAGCAGCTGATTTATTGTGTGAATTCTGTCGCTCCGCTCGCTGTATAGATGGTAAAGCTTGTCTTTTTTCTTTACTTTTTCTTCTTCGGAAAGGTTGGGGTCGTTTTCAATTTCGCTGATTTCTTCTCCCAAATCCGGCAACACAAAGAAATCCGGTCCTTCGGGCGAACCCGCGGCAAGTTCTTCGCGCCCTTTTTCAGTTAGATTAATTGTGTTGTTGCGTTCGTCGATTGCGTAATAAAGTTCCTCGTCTATTTCGGGCATTCTTTTCTCGTTCTCGCGCAGGAACTCCATTTCCGTAGATTGCATTAGCTTCTTGTATTCCGGCTCGGAAAACAATTTAATTAACTTCTTGTTTTTAGGGAATCCCCTGTGAGCGCGTAGCAACAAAATTCCTGCTTGCTCTCTATCCTTAGGGTCTCCTGTTTTCAGTAGTTCCTCGGCTTCCTGCACTATTTTTGCCACCAGGGAGGATTGTTTCCTGAAAAGCCTTTCAACACGCGGTTTCATTTCATAAAACTTGTGTTCGCTTGTCTCCACCGGACCGGAAATAATCAACGGCGTCCGCGCTTCGTCAATCAATACGGAATCTACCTCGTCCACAATTGCGTAATTGTGTCCCCGCTGAACAATTTGGTCCTCGCTTATTGCCATGTTGCCGCGCAAGACGCCGAACCCGACTTCGTTGTTCGTGCCGTAAGTAATGTCGCATTGGTAAGCTTTTTTGCGCTGCTCCGTGTCCATGTCGGAAAGAATTACGCCCACGGTTAAGCCGTGAAATTTAAATATCTCTCCCATCCACTGGCTGTCGCGTTTGGCGAGATAATCGTTAACGGTAACAAGGTGAACCCCGCGGCCAGTAAGAGCGTTCAAGTAAAGTGGCAGAACAGCTACGAGAGTTTTTCCTTCGCCCGTAGCCATTTCGGCTATTTTACCCTGATGCAGAACAATTCCACCTAAAAGCTGAACGTCGTAAGGAACCATATCCCAGGTTATTTTGTTGCCCGTAACTTCCCAGCTTTTTCCTAAGAGATGCTGACATGTTGCTTTAACCACGGCAAAAGCTTCAGGAAGTATTTCGTTTAAGATTTCTTCGTAACGTTCCGTTAACTCCTTTTCAAGCTCTTCCAATTCTTCTCTAATTTCAGCAACGTTCTCCGGCGGCGTGTCCAACTGCAACAAAGCGTTTAATTCGTCGATTTTTTCGCGAAGTTCTTTTGTTTCTTCATTGATTTTTTCTTTGAATTCGGCAGTCTTCGTGCGGAGTTCGTCGTCCGAAAGGTCTTTTATTTTTTCGTATTCCTCATTAATTTCGTCCACAATAGGCCAAAGCTCTTTTAGAGCTTTCGTGTTTTTGTCGCCAAATATTTTTTTAATTATGCCGTTTAGCATTCCGTTTTCTCCAAATTTTTAGAACTTTAAACTTAAATAAAGGCTTGTCTAAATGCAAAAAGTTCAGTCCTCTTCAGTATGGGGTAGATTCAACCATCATTTGCTACAAAGGTTACGTTCCTACGGGACTGAGTCCAAAGCGGGAGAATATCTTTGTAGGATGCAAAATAACAAAACAAATAGAGCTCCAGCGGAGCTGAACTTGCAGAGGATGATACTTCTTCTCCCGCATTCTGCAATATTCGCCGTAACAAGTCCGTCTCTTACTTCTCAACTTTTTCTCTTTTTTTTTCTCTTTCTCTAGTTAATAGCCAAACTTGAGCGTCCCGATAAATTGGAATTAGGTCGCGACAAGCTGGATGAATGCATTGGTAAATGAATGGATTTGAAATTGGATTTTTTCCATCAAATACTTACTTATTTTACAAAAGAGATAAGCTAATAAGGTTTTGGGGCTTTGTGGCTTTTTGTTACTAAGGTTTAAGTTTTAAAATAAGGTTTGATTTATTTGAGTTAATCAAAATTAAAATATCTTTTTTCCGATACACTCTTTTATGCCCCATTTATTCAATAATCGAATCATCCTACTTACGAAAGAACGTCCGGGTTGGATTGTAAGAAGGTCTTAAAAAATAAATCTTAAGTAAGCAGATTATTGAGCTTGGCGCATTTAGGGGATGCACAACGTTCCTTTCGAAGTTCGTCGGGGGAATTTAACAATAACGTTCCGGCAAAAAAGTGATTATTTTTTCTCAACCGAATCTTTACGGGTTTTTGAATTTTTCTTTAAAATATTCAATTTTTCCTCCAAATCGCGCAGCTCAAGAATTCTTTTCCCAAGTTCGTTTGCTTGTTTGTTCAACAAATTAATTTTGTCGTCAATTTCTTTTTCGTACTTTGTTTTTTGCCAGTAACCTCTCTGCTCGAAATACCCTTTGAATAACCAATTGTGTTTAAGCGCCTCCATGTCTTCGGCAAACGAAGCCGCTCCTTGCTGAGCGAAATCAGTTGTAGCGACAAGATTATTAATAACGATTTGAAGCGAATCGTAAACACCTCGGTCGTTAATCAGCGCCCCAAGTACTCCTTGTCCGCTTTTCACCTGATTGATGATGTTCTTTACGTCTGCCATCGAGCTGTCGATATTGGCGATGATGCTTGCGACTCCGGCGCCCGTCTTAACGATGAAATCCGTTATTTCTGATAGCCTGCCCGTCATCACTACAAGAGAAGTGTCCGCGCTTTTAAGAATTTTAACCGACTGCAGGTAGAGAGCATCGTCGTTAATTAATTTACCTAACGTTCCTTTCCCTCTATTAACTTTCGCTACGGCCTGGGCTAAATTAAAAGTCAAATCCTTTAAATAACCGATTACTCCTTTTGTTTGAATAATTATTTGCGTAATGCTTAACGGTTCTCTGGATTTTATTACGCCGCCGTTTTTCACCACTTCCAAATTGGGAGATCCCGGAGAAATCGAAATAATCTTGCTGCCAATTAATCCTTCCGTTTCAATGCTGGCTTTGCTATCGAGCCGAATAAAGTTACTCAAATCTTTCTCAATATTCATCACAACTTCCACTTTGCCGTTACCGCCTTCGACCAAACGAACATCCTTAACGACGCCAACTTTTAATCCGCTCAATCTAACGGCAGCCCCGCTACGCAAGCCAACCACGTCGTCGAAATACGTTCTAATGGTAATGCTTTTTGTAAACAAGGATTCCTTATTTCCTACTAAAAAGACGGCAATTACAAACAAGACTGTTCCGAGGAAAATAAAAATTCCTAATTTTGCTCCTTCTAAATGTTTTGTCATTACTGAACTCCGTTAAGCAGTTATTATTTCTTGGCTAAAAAAGTTTCGCAGGAAAATATCGTCCGAGGCTTTTAACTCTTCGATTGTGCCTCTGAATTTAATTTTCCCATCGACTAAAAATATTGCCCTATCGGCAATAATGTTGGCGCAAATAAGATCGTGCGTAACCACAATGGACGTCATTTGAAATTGATTTTGCAAATCCCTTATTAGCGAGCTAATTTCTTTTGCCGTCAGGGGGTCAAGCCCCGTTGTCGGCTCGTCGTAGAACATTATTTCCGGTTCCGTAATAATGCTGCGGGCAAGCCCTATTCTCTTTCTCATTCCGCCCGAAAGTTCCGAAGGCATTTTGTCGATTGCTTCGCCAAGCCCAACCAGGTCCAAAGCTCTTAGCGTTTTTTCTTTAATTTCTCCTTCGGTAAAATTAAAGTTTCTACGTAAGGGGAATTCAAGATTTTCCCGCACGGTCATTGAATCGTACAAAGCCGCTCCTTGAAATAAGAATCCTGTTTTTTTTCTGATTTTGTTCAGCTCCTTAGTTTTCAATTTAGTCACATCTTTTCCGTCAATAAAAATTCTTCCTTCGTCGGGTTTAAGCAAGCCAATTACGCACTTAAGCAAAACGCTTTTACCCGTACCGCTGCGCCCGAATACGACGAGGTTTTCCCCTTCGCAAACGTTTATCGAGACGCCGTCCAAAACAACGAGCTCGCCAAATTTTTTGGTTAAATTTTCTATTTTAATTTTTTCTATCCGGGCCATATCCACAAAGTAATTTTAACAAGGACTGTGTCGAAAAGTAAAATTAAAAGGGAAGAAAGCACAACAGCGGTTGTGGAGGCTTTTCCAACTCCTTCAGTGCCGCCTTCGGCGGTAAAGCCTTTGTAAGCTCCAACAAGCCCAACAAGGTAGCCAAAGACAAAAGTTTTAATTACTCCCGGCAACAAATCCTTTAATTGAATGGCGTTTATTACCGAGTTCTTGTAATACTCAAAACTCATCCCTTGTGAAATTATTACGCCAATGTATCCGCCCAAAATAGCGAGGAAAATTACGTAAACGGTAAGGAGCGGCAAAATCATCGTCGTTGCGATTATCCTTGTAACCACAAGGTATTTGAAGGGATTAACCGCCGAAACTTCCATTGCGTCTATTTGTTCCGTTACCCGCATCGAGCCAAGCTCCGCGCCAATGCCGGAACTGACCCTGCCGGCAAAAATCAAAGCGGTGATAACCGGACCAAGTTCCCGCACAACCGAAAGGGCGACCGTGCCGGGCAAATAATCCGACGCCCCGAACCTCGCAAACACCGGCTGACTTTGCAGCGCCAAAACCAAGCCAATAATGAAGCCGGTAACGCTAACTATCGGAAAAGTTTTTACGCCAAGCTCGACCATGTGTTTTTTAATTTCCGCAATATCATAAGGTGGAACAAAAACCTGTCTTAAAAATCTGAAGCTAAATATTGTTAGCCCTGTAACAGTGGCAAAAAAATTGAAAAGTCTCTCGGGAAAATCGAGGTTCTTCTTAAAAATTAATTTGGGCAGTTCCATTCTTACTCTTTGAGATTTTAAGTATTTAAAAATAGTAAAACTCTTTGAAAGAAAACATTAAAAATCGCTTTGCTTTACAAAATTAAAGAAGAAAAAAGCATGCGATAATTCAATTGACGCGCTTGAATTCTATTGTCTTCTGCCCGAAATCTCGTCGCGCTTTAATAACTTTAGACCTTTTAGCCTTTCCGCCACTGTGTTAATCCTTTTACTTCATTGTCGCGGCTTAAGTAAATTAATTTGCTTTTTATTTTCAATTAGAGTATTTTTGACTGAACGATTGGTCAATTAAAAATCGGTTTAAAATGAAATTCAAATTAATTTTCATTCTGTTTTTACCGCTTCTGCTAAAAGCTCAAACGGCGAAAGAGATTGTAACCAAAGCGGAAAACGCTATTAAAGGCAAAACTTCTTACGGCATTGTTGAAATGACCGTCGTTACTCCCTACTACAAAAGAACGCTTAAAATGGAAAGCTGGTGGGTAGGCAACAAAAAGGCGTTGATTGTAATTAAATCCCCGCGGCGCGAGCGCGGCAACAAAACGCTTAAAATTGGTAACGAAATGTGGAGCTACCTTGCCAACACGGAAACCACAATTAAAATTCCCCCCTCGATGATGCTGCAATCCTGGAACGGCTCGGACTTTACAAACGACGATTTGGTGAGGGAATCCAACATCCAAAGGGATTACGACCTTTCGTTATTGGGCAAAGAGAAAATCAACGGCGTAATGTGCTGGAAAATAAAAGGTCTCCCGCATCCCGACGCGCCCGTTGTGTGGGGCAAAATAATTTACTACGTACGGCAAGCGGATTACCTTCCGGCTAAGGTGGAATATTACGACGAAAAAGGAAACTTAAAACGCTACCTAGAATTTGAGGAGGTTAAAAGGCTTGGCGGCAGAAAGCTTCCGACAGTTTGGCGGATGGTTAACATGGTAAAAAAGGGACATTCAACTTCGTTCAGGTTAATTTCAATGGAGTTCGACAAAAAGATTCCCGACAGAATTTTCTCCTTTCAGGAACTTGAAAAGGGAAACGATTGACAATGACTTCCGACTGTTTAATTACAAACAAAAAGAATCTTCGGAGACCGCTTGAAATTAAAACGCGGAGCGGATTTAAATTAAAGTTCAAAGCGAGGCAACATGCTTGCAAAATTAGCCTGGCGTAACCTTTGGCGAAACAAGCGGCGTTCCATTCTAACGCTGCTTGCAATTATTTTTGCCACAATGATTTCCGTGGCAATGCGCGGTTTTCAAAAAGGAACTTACGCGGTAAACATTAAATACGCCGCCAAACTTTTTTCGGGCTATTTGCAAATTCAACAAAAAGGATTTCAAGAAAATCCGTCGTTGCGTAAAAGCTTTTATTTTACTGATTCCCTCGAAGCCCTGTTGCGTAAAGCCCCTGAAATTATTGGCTTTGCGCCGCGCATTACCGGCAACGGTTTGATTAGCTACAAAAACAATTCTTACGGCGCTTTCATTGTAGGCGTTTCGCCTTCGTCAGAGGCTAAAACTTCAACCTTCATGCAAAGAATTAAAGAAGGAAAATTTTTCTCGAACGAAAACTCTTACGACGCGGTGGTGG
>JALWSN010000104.1 GCA_027080245.1 Ignavibacteriales bacterium
TTCCTCAACAACGGCAAGTCCTTTTCAGGCGCAATAAACACGGGGTAAAAAGTATCCTTAACAAATTTGTTACCTAAAATGTGGTCGATGTGGCAATGTGTGTTCCAAAGATATTTTACGGTCAATCCTTTCGAAAAGACAAATTGACTTAATCTTTCTTTCTCCTTTTCCGTTGAGCATCCAGGGTCAATAATAACAGCCTCCTTGGAGGTTTTGTCCCAAACCAAATACGTATTTACAGAAAAAGGACTGAATACAAATTTTTTTACTTTTACCATTCTTCCTTAAAAAGCAGTTCGAATTAAATTTCTCTTTTTAAATCGTCAATTAATTTTGAAATTGGTCTGACGTAATCTTTAAGTCCGACGTGTTTACTTGCGTGTTTAAGAATCCTGCTTTCGTCCGGCAAATAAAAAATGTGTCTTTGTCCTCCTAACTGAACTACTTTTTCGTCCGAAAGGTCTTCATCGTAAACAACGACGTGGTACAAATATTTAATTTTAAAATTGCTCAAGATATTTCCTTCGGCACTGCTAAGTTGCTTCCATCTTTCTCGAAGAGTTCTTTTACAAGAAATGCCAATGTACCACTTGTCTTTGGTAAGAATCCATTTGTCTATTTCAATATCCGCACGGAAATGTTCCGGTTTTTGGTGTGTGGGAATCTTAAAAAATTTTAAAATGAATGAAGTAACATCTTCCAGACTACCGCCCGCCCTTGTTTTTCTTTTTTGCCCTACACGCCGCTCAAATTCCTGTACGAATGCTGTAAGGATAATGTCCTTATCTAATTCCGAAAGATTAAACCTTTCATTTAATAATACTCTTAGAATTGTAAACGCCTTTACTATTTCCACTCTCTCGGCAGTTAAAGAACCTTTAACACCCAAATCGTCCCAAAGTCTAATAATTGTTCCCAATCCTTGCAGCCCTCTTACTTCCAAAAACGATTTGGCAAAATTTAGAGTGAACTCTTTATCATCATTTGGAATGTTCTGAATAGCTTGATTAATAGGAATCATTACGTTTTCACAAGTAAGAACAAAAACCTCAACATCTTCCGTTGTCTGAATAATGTCGCTTAAGTCATCTATTAATTTATTAACTCTTCTAATTCTTGAATGAGCATTCTTAAATCTGTCCCTAAGAATAGTTGCCAATGAGTGTTTTTGCAGTTCAAGAATTTCCTCTTTCTTGAGATTTTTGTTTTCTTGTGCTATTACTCTCAATGTTGAGGCTATTAAAGAAAGCAACTTGCTGTCCGCACCAATTCCACCGTACTTGTCCGTATTAATCAGCATTCTGGCAAACCAATAAACGTTTTGCCATTTGTTGTCAATCAAGGAAATGTCATTTTTCATTTTAATATCTAAGAAAAATTAAGATGAATTAGCTCTCTTTCTTCTTTAATTCTTTTTTCCGCCATTTCACAATATTCCGGTGAAATTTCTATTCCGATGTAATCACGGTCATTTCTAATAGCGGCAATTGCCGTTGTACCGGAACCCATGAAAGGATCTAAAACAATCTTAGCGTTTGTTGAAGAAATAATTCTTTCAACAAGCGCAACGGGAAACGGAGCGGGATGAGGATTACTCATTTCCTGTTTTATTTCCCAAACATCGCCTACGGCATTAGCCTTCGGAGCTAATTTGAAATCAGGTTTCGCAATTAAATAAATTACCTCGTAAGTAGGCAGAAAATATCCCGGATTAAAATTAATTCCCCCTTTCCTTTTCCAAATAATTATCTGACGTACCGGAAAATCTTTAACAATTTCGTGCCTGTCCTGAAGCAATCCGTTTTGTACTCTCCATTTGTGATTGTAGAAAATAGCACCGTCTTCTTTAATTACTCTGAGCATCTCGGTTAAACACTTCCTCTGCCAATCCACATATTCATCGTAAGGTAAATCGTCACTATGGGTTGCGTAACCTTTCATCAATGCAGCGTTAGACCACTTTCCCTTGCTTCCGTTCTTTAAGCCGTTTCCTGTAG
>JALWSN010000105.1 GCA_027080245.1 Ignavibacteriales bacterium
ATAAGTAAACTTCAACAGTTCTTAAAAGTAAAAAGATTTTTGACTTTCTAATTAAAATAATTTGTAACTTAAAGTTTTTATTTTTTTAAATTAGGACACGATGCAAAAGTTAAGAAATGTTGCAATAATCGCTCACGTTGACCATGGTAAGACTACGCTGGTTGATCAACTGTTAAAGCAGACAAATATTTTCAGGGACAATCAAAAAGTTCAGGAAAGATTTCTCGATTCGAACGAATTGGAAAGAGAGCGCGGAATTACAATTCTCTCCAAAAATATTAGCATTCCTTTTAAGGATTACAAAATAAATTTAATCGACACGCCCGGGCACGCGGACTTTGGCGGCGAAGTTGAACGCGTCCTGAAAATGGCGGACGCCGTTCTGCTTTTGGTGGACGCTTTTGAAGGACCGATGCCGCAAACGCGATTTGTTTTGCAAAAGGCTCTTTCCTTGAAACTAAAGCCTATCGTGGTTATTAACAAGGTCGACAGACCCGACAACCGCCCTCAAGAGGTACTTAACGAAGTTTACGATTTATTCATTGAACTTGACGCGGACGACGAGCAAATTGAATTTCCCGTAATCTACTCGAGCGCCAAGCAGGGCTGGGCGGTTAAAGAATTGAAAGACGAACGCAAGGACATGACGCCTTTAATCGAAACAATAATTCAACATGCTCCGCCGCCGCCAGATTTACAAGGTCCCGCGCAAATGCAAATTACTACGTTGGATTACAACGACTACGTTGGAAGAATTGGTATTGGCAGAATTTACCGTGGAACAGTTAGCAAAAACGCCCCTCTGAGCATTGTTAAAAGGGACGGATCAATCTCGGATATTACGATTAAAAAACTTTTTATTTTCGAAGGATTAAACCGCATTGAAACAGACGAAGTCCCGTGTGGCGAAATATGCGCCGTTGTTGGCGTCGAGAACATCGACATTGGCGACACCATTACGGATAGGGAGCATCCAGAACCCCTGCCTTTAATTGCAATCGACGAACCCACAATTAGCATGATGTTCACCGTTAACACTTCGCCATTTTATGGCAAAGAAGGTAAATACATTACCTCGCGGCATTTAAAGGAAAGGCTTTACAAAGAACTTGAGCACAACGTCGCTTTAAGGGTTCAACCGACCTCCTCGCCGGACACTTACAAAGTTTCCGGGCGCGGCATCCTTCACCTTTCCATTTTGATGGAAAACATGCGCCGCGAAGGCTACGAATTTGCGGTGGGAGCGCCCAAAGTAATTTACAAAGAAATTAAAGGCAAAAAGGCAGAGCCTATTGAAATTTTAACCGTCGACGTTCCCCACGAATATTCAGGCAAAGTAATTGAAATCGTAGGGCAGCGACGCGGAGAAATGGTTAAAATGGAAAGAAAGGGTAATTTAGTCCATCTCGAATTTCACATCCCCTCGCGAGGTTTAATGAGATTGAAAACAAAAATAATGAACGTAACTTCCGGCGAAGGAGTAATGCACCACCGCTTCTACCAATACGAATATTTCAAAGGTTCCATTACGCAAAGGCAAAACGGTGTTCTTATTTCGATGCACGACGGTCCCGCTACGGCTTACGCAATTAACTCCTTGCAGGACAGAGGGAAATTCTTCATCGATCCCGGAGAAACAGTTTACCGCGGGCAAATTGTAGGCGAACACAACAAGGACATCGACATCGAAGTGCACGTTCAACGCGGGAAAAAATTAACGAACATGAGAGCTGCCGGCTCGGACAAAGCAGTTAAAATTACTCCCGCAGTTAAGCTCTCCCTTGAGGAAACGCTTGAATACATTAAAGACGACGAACTTGTTGAAATAACACCAAAGTCAATTAGAATGCGTAAAATTTACCTCGACCCTACGGAGCGAAAACGGTTTAACCTGCAGAAAGCCCAATAAAACCAAGGCTTTCCAAAACTTTACTTACCGAAGCTCCCGAAATGTTTCATGAATTGAACTCTTTCAATTAGCGCCGGGT
>JALWSN010000106.1 GCA_027080245.1 Ignavibacteriales bacterium
TGCCCTTGGGCTTTGAACAAAAATCTTTCCCCGAAAGAAACAATGTCCGGCTCGGCAAATTTGTTCGTTGAACAGCCGAAATCCGTAATTAAAGGGTAGCCGTTTACGTTGTTTTCCAGTTGAGTTGCCGAGTTAATGCCGTTGTCCCATGTGGCTGTGCCGCTGTGCCCAACGTAGGAAATAAAAATCCCCCCTTGGCTTGTTGCCTTTTGAATTTCCTCCGCGGAATAAGGTCCTAAATCGCTATTGGGATTGTAAGTTTTGTAGAAATGCGCATATTTACCTGCAACGGGTCTCGGCTTCACCAGATTGTTAATTAAGTAATTGTTTAATTGTTCCATCCTTTCGGATTCATCTTGCTCGCTACCTCCGCTGAAGAACAAATATCTTTTGTTCCAGTCGTCAAATTTCCTGTTGTTTGCGGCCTTAATTTTTGCCAAGTAGTTTCGTAGCTCGGCCGCGTTCAGGATGGGCAGTCTGCCAACTTTTAATTGCGGAAGCGGGGGATTGGCATCGTCCCAAACTGCGTACCAATTGTCGCCAACGGGGTAGCCGGGCGAAGGGACGTAATTAACGCTTACTTTCACATGCTCGTTCTTAAATTTAATGTATTTGTAATCGTAGGAAGCGTCCCCGATTAGCTCGAGGTAAGCAAACGCCGGCGGGGTTCTGTTTTCGAAGGCGTATTTGACGTAGCTTTTAATTGCCTGCGGCGTGGGGTAGCCGTAGCCAAACTCGTCGTAAATATCCTGAACGTCCGCGCTCTTTGTCTTAACGTTGTAAGTTTGGGAAATGTAATTCAAGTAGTCTTTTACCGCCGCATTAAATCTTCTGTCGGTAATTGCAAGGTAGTCGATTTGGGATTTGTCGCCGCGGAGATTAATAAATTTTTTCCTCGAAACAAATCCCGGTTTGAGCGTTCTTTCTTGAGCCGCAACTGCGTAAATGTTCGAAGGCGAAACCGTGTCGGCAAAAAACAAAGCGCCGTTTTTAACGCTGTAATTGTTGATTTTTTTTAAACCTGGCGAAATTCTGTAAATTGTGTAATCGCCGCTTTTGGCGTTCGACAATTTGAAAATTTTAACACCATTGGCCTCTGCGGGCGCCCTGAAAATCAAAGAATCGTTACGAAGTTTTAGCACGCGCGGGTATTCAACTTCGAACCAGTCGCAGGCAAGAAAATTAGGAAACGTGCCGTTGTCGTAATCAACCACCTTAAATGAATTCTTCCCTTCGTTCAATTCATCCGAGGGAAATTCCCCGCCAAGCAAAACCTGACGGAATAAATCGACGTTCTGAGAATCGACTTTTACGCCCTTAAAATAAAGCGCGAGCTGGTGCGCGTTTTTAGCGACGTTGCTGCCCGCGCTTGAAAGCTTAAAATAAATCGCTGCCTTTTTTCCCCTCACAACGTCTTGCGCTTCAAACGTAAACTTTTGCGGGGTGTTCCAAAGCCCCAGCCATTGCCAGTACCAGGTTTTGTTTTTGTGCCAGTCGGGCGTTTGGTTGGCTACTTCGTCGGAGTTGCAAAATTGAATCCAGTTGTTTTTTTCAACGTGCAACAATTCCTTGTAAAAATTCAGCGTGTCCGTAGCGTTTGCAGGCGGAGCGTTTTGCTGCGGAACTCTCGCTCCGGCGGTCCCGCCCCAGGTAAGGAAGTAAAAAGTCGTGTCCGTGTAACGGTTCAAATACTCGCGGTAATCCTCGTCGTCGGCGTTGAACTGCCGTATTGACCGCCTGCCGTAATTTTTGTGTCCGTAAAATTCAATGTAATCGTTTGCGTCAAAAGAGCCGTCTTCCTGCCCTGAGACAAGAATTTTAAGCTCCTTGCCGCTTTCAAATAATTTAAATGTGCGCGGGTCGATTGCCGAAACGTCCTTGCCAAGTTTGGCAAAATCTTTAGGGTAAAGCCGGAATATTCCGTCCCGCGCAATGGAAATTTTCAAATAGGGAGCGCTAAAATCAATCCACGAAGCCGTTGAATCT
>JALWSN010000107.1 GCA_027080245.1 Ignavibacteriales bacterium
GAGCTTCGCAAAGCCATTGCCGCCAAATTGGAAAGAGAAAACAATCTTGAATACGGGCTTAATGAAATCATTGTTACAAGCGGCGCAAAGCAAGCGCTTTTTAATGCGGTTTTAAGCGTTGTAAATCCCGGCGACGAAGTAATTGTCCCCTCTCCTTACTGGGTTTCGTATCCTAATATGGTTTTGCTTGCCGGGGGCAAACAGGTAATAATCCAAACAGATGAAGGAACAAATTTTAAAATAAACGCCGAGAAATTAAAAACCGCAATCACGCCAAAAACAAAAGCTCTTATTTTGTGCAATCCTTCCAATCCCACAGGCGCCGCTTACTCAAAAAGTGAATTGGAAGAAATAGCCGAAGTGTCCTTGCAAAACGATTTCATTGTAATCAGCGACGAGATTTACGAAAAGCTAACCTACGGCAATTTTGAATTTTACAGCTTTCCGTCTTTGGACGAAAGGCTGAAAGAACGGACTGTATTGGTTAACGGAGTTTCCAAAGCTTACTCGATGACAGGATGGCGATTGGGCTACGCTGCCGCTTCAGCGGAGATAATAGGAGCGATGAACAAAATTCAAAGCCACAGCACGTCTAACGCTTCAAGTATTTCCCAGTACGCCGCAATCGAAGCGCTAAACGGCGAGCAGAGCGAAGTTGAAAAAATGCGAGTGGAATTTGAAAAGCGTAGAAATTATTTGTTCGAGGAATTAAATAAAATCGAGGGGTTCAATTGCCTTTTGCCCGACGGGGCGTTTTATTTGTTCCCCAACGTTAAAAAGCTCTTGGGTAAAAAGAACGGAAACGTTGCCATTGAAAACTCCCTTGATTTGTCCCTTTATTTACTTGACGAAGCGAGGGTGGCGGTAGTGCCGGGAAGCGCCTTCGGGGCTGAAGGCTACCTGCGTCTTTCGTACGCTACTTCTACGGAAAATTTACAAGAAGCAGTAAGAAGAATTAAATCCGCCGTCGCGAAATTAAACTAATAATAAACTATTCTTAAAATATCGGCAAATCAAGTTTGACAATTAATTCTAAAATAGATATATTGACATTTGTCAATATATTAAGTTTAATGGAATCGAAACAAATCGTTAAAATATCTAAAGCGCTTGCGGACGAAAACAGGCAAAATGTTTTTCGCACAATTGCGCAAAAAGGAGAAATTGTTTGCAAGGAAATCACTAATTTATTTAATCTTTCTCAACCCACAATTTCGCACCATTTGAAAATATTGGTCGAGAGCGGATTAGTTAACGTTCGCAAGGAAGGACAGTGGAGCTATTTCTCGGTCAATAAAAAATTTTTTAGAGAATATTTAAGTTCGTTAAGGAATTTAACCAAGTAATTTTTTTTAAGATAGATAGAAAAATTTGAATATGTCTATTTTTAATAATAGGAGCACCCCAATGATATGCATTTCATTAATTGGTAGATTATTTTTTACTTTTATTTTAAGAACAAACATACTCTTTTTTGAACTTTTTGAAAACTCACAAAGGCATCATTACTATTGCCACCTGTGGGCATATCTTGCTGATCGCTAGCCAAATTCCATCCCTGTATTCACGCAGCAATTTTTGCTGTCATTTTGTTTTCTTAGCTTATTTGCCTATAGACAACATATCAAACACCGTTTCGTCAATGGAAAAACCGACTCTTGCCCGTTCACATTGCGACATAGACCGCCAAACTTCGCAGAATCCGCCATACTCTTAGCTCAAACAGTCGGCTTAACCAACAATGTTATTTTCTGGCCCAAACGGAAATTTAGTTATATTTGTCGTACCGTTTTCGCCAATCACCAAAATATCATGCTCCCTGTATCCACCCGCACCAGCAATGCCTTCCGGTATCATGATCATCGGTTCCATTGAAACCACCATGCCCGGCTCCAGCACTGTTTCCACATCCTCGCGCAATTCGACCCCCGCCTCTCGGCCGTAATAATGCGACAATACCCCAAATGAATGGCCATAACCAAAG
>JALWSN010000108.1 GCA_027080245.1 Ignavibacteriales bacterium
TGCTAAGGGCGGTTTAGCCAAAACTGTGGGTAACGGCAACTAAATTTTTAACGAATCCCTAAAATCGTGAAGAATGTTGACCATCCATTCATCCATGCATCCAACATCCATCCGTTACAAGTTCCGCTCCGCCGGAGCTATTTTCGTGTTCTGGGTTTTAATTCTACAAAGATGTCGTCCCTCTGGGATTCAGTCCCGTAAGAAGACAACCTTTGTAACTAAATTCACTTATTGCTTAAGACTCGTAATTTAAGACTTATTCCTTAAAACTTTTAACATCCTTTTGAAAAGTGGAGAATTTCAAATGCTCTGCACACATTTAAAAGCCCCCTTCTCTTCGCAAGAGAAGGGGGTTTGGGGGTTGAGTTATTTGAGAAACAAACTCGCCTGTACAAAATAAATTGAATCGCAATTCATTATAGGCAGAAACGCATTTCAAAGCATTTAATTCCACCCCAACCCTAACCCTTCTCCTCCCAGATGGGAAGGGTAACGAGATGAAATGATTCTGCTAATTTTAATAGGGATGGGGTGGAAAGAGCTACTATTGAAATTGTATTATTGGAATGACGCTGATTCAAGGCTTTTAACCGATTTATTTCAAATACTTTTCCTAATAATTATTTTGGACAGAAACGCCTCAAAAGTAGTTTGAACAACTTAAACTAAAATTAATTTTTAGCAAAATTTAATATTTATTAATTTAAAAGTCTGTTTTAACTTTTTATTTGGAAACGGCGCATTGGGGTTAATGAAAAATCAAAAAGAAAGAAATATTCAAATTTATTTTTCGAAAGAGGTAAACGTTCTTTACCACCTTGTTGCGTTGTTTTTTATTCTTGGCTACGGATTGGATTTAATTTTTAATTTCAGGACTTTGCCCGAAGGATTGATTTTTGCCGACTTCCTCGCGGTTGTAATAATAGCGATAGCTTATTTTCTCGGGGTCAAATCTATTATTTCCCGTAACATTTCGAGCTTAATAATTATTTACAGTTCGACTATTATTTTGTTAGCCACCTACTTTTATCTTTTAAGCGTAAATCAATTTTCTTCCAGAATAATTCTTCAGGATTTCATTACAATTCCGCCGCTTATTTTTGCAATGGGGTTCATTGTAAACAAACGCAACATGATTGCGTTGGGCGGTATTTATTTGGTGGCTTATCCCACTTTAATGTATCTTTCAAATTCCGAGCAATTAAAAAACAGCGCGCTTTTTGTGGCGGTAATGATTTTAGGATTCACAATAGCGATGGTAGTCTTCTTGCGTTCGGTTGAAAGCACAATCCGGGAAAACATAAAAATAAGAAACGAGATTTCCGAAAAAAACAAAGAATTGCTGGAATTAAATAAAGAACGGACAAAACTGTTTTCGGTAATCGCTCACGATTTGCGCAACCCGATTGGAAGCTCGTTGAACATTACCTCCTTTTTGCTTGAGGAAGAACACACCGGCGAGGAACTAAAAGAACTGACTTCTTTAGTTTACAAGCAAAATCAAAAAGCTTACGAGTTGCTTGAAAGCTTGTTGAGCTGGGCAAAGAACGAACAAGGACTGATGAATATCAAACAAGAAAAAATCAAATTAAGAGAAGCCGCCAACCAAGCGTTAAGCATTTTTGAAGAAAATATTAAAAGAAAAAATTTACGCGTTGTAAATAAAATTTTTCCTTTGCTCGAAGTTACTTCGGACAGAGTGTTGCTCGAAACTATTTTTCGCAATTTAATTTCCAACGCAATTAAATTTTCTTTTGAATCGGGAGAAATAATTATTGCCGCAAAAGAAGAAGCGCACTCCGTAACTTTTTCAATTCGGGATTCGGGCACGGGAATGTCCTCCACAATTTTAACGAACTTGAACTCGAATAAATCAATAGAGTCACCTGATTTTAACCAAACTCGAGCAAATTTTCGAGGAGAATTAAGTTTGGGAGTACGACGTCGACCAACTCGAATTTGCTTAGGTTTACGAATTGTAGT
>JALWSN010000109.1:0-581 GCA_027080245.1 Ignavibacteriales bacterium
ATAGAGTATTTTATCCAGTAGAATAGCTTCAACATTTTCCTTTTTGTTTATTGCTAAAACTTTACCAAAAAATTCTCCAACTGAACTATCGTAATATTCACCCTCATTGTTCTTTAAAATTCTGTTGATTAAATAAGTGAGCTTTGGATGCCACATCAAAAATCTTGTTTCTTTTTTTTCGTTGTAATCTTTAATGATTTTTGAAAAATAAAGTAGATTTCTTAAAACGCCTTGAGAAACCTTGTTGTTTTCATCTTCAACCCACTGGATTAACTTTTGTTTGTTTTCAAGCAAATAAGCCAAAATATTTGTCCTTTTCTTCGTAAAAGAAGTTGCCTCATCTTCATCGTTACGTAAATTTACTAAAGTATTTTTAACATTTGTCTCAAACAATCTTACCCCCGCTTTGTCGTTTCCTTCATAAAAGAATTTGTTATCGTTTAATATTTTGTCTTCGGAAAATTTATTTTTAAGTTCTTTTTTAACTAACTCCTGATTTTCCTCCGCCATTTCAGCTACAATTCTAATTGGAGTGCTGTGTTTGAAATTTGTTAGAGAATAACTAATGTGCACTTCGGGAT
>JALWSN010000109.1:591-1974 GCA_027080245.1 Ignavibacteriales bacterium
GTTTTATTAAGGGCGTTTACTAACTTCAGCGAAGAACTTTGAGGACAAATAAGCATCAAATCGTCGCCGCCTGCAAACACTGTGTAAACTTTTTGGTCATCGGTAAAATTATCCTCCACATCCTTTTCAATTTGACCTTTTTCCCAATCTTCTAAAAAGCCATTTAACGAAAAACTAAAAAAGTATTTCAAGTGATTGCTTAAAGTTGTGGTTCTGGAAATACCGGTTAAATCCTTCGTTTCTTGTGTATTTCCATCAAAGTCTTTGTTGCCAACAAGTCCTGTGGACATGATCAATCCCAAATTGTCAACGTCGCCTTTAATTAAAGTCATTATTTGCGCGCCGTTATTCTTTTCTTCCATTTTGTTAAAATCCATCACTATTTTAGTGTCTATTTCATCTTTTGTTGTGTAATTAGCAACCTCAATTATTCTTGAATTTTTTAAAATGTTTTTATTTTTTGTAAGATTTTCCTTTTTCAATAAGTCGTCCAATTTAGGATTTAACAAAATTTTTGGGGCGGAAGGATTACCTGAAAAATTAAAAATATTTTTTACATTTGTTACGTCCGAAAAATTATCATCGCTAAATTCAATTACCAAATTCGATTTTGTAATATCGCTCCCCACCATATATTCATTTTTTACTTGTTTGTCCACTCTGTTGCCTTCAATATCGGCTTCTCTGCCTTCGGCTATTGGTAAACCCGTTACGGCACATTTAATACTGTTTGAATCTTTTGTTTCATCCGGTTTAATGTAATTATCCGGTAATACGAAATTTGATTCATCGAAATTTTCATTATTGAAAAATTTATTCTCAAATTGCTGATTTCTTTTTAACAAAAGTTCGTAGGAAGCCTTGTCGATTATTTCTCCAAAAGTAATTTCTTTAGCTTTCAGTTTTTCGTAATCGAATTTGTGCGCAACCGAGGAGAAACTTAATTGGTAATTGAAATTTTTAATTAAGATTTCGTCTATTTTTGCTTTCGCTTCGTTAAACAATTTGTTAAAATCTTTGGCGTCCTGAGCAATAATGTAAAATTTCCCTCCTGCAAGCATTATTAGGTTTGCGTCGGTAAGTCCTAATTTGTTTAGCATTATTGTTGCAAATTGTCTTGTTAAAATCTGAACGAAAATAGACCTTCCTCTCAAAATTTTTGCAGGTTTGGAATAGGTTACATTAAAAATGTATTTTTGGATTCCGGGCAAATCGCCAATAATTAAATTTAGATTTGTTCCCTCGTTGTTGGATTTGTAAAGGGCGTGCGCCAAACCTGCAACATCTTTAAGATGATTGTAAAGAGAGATGTCCGTATTTTCGCTGCCCGTGAAATCTGGAATGCACCAGAGATATTTTTCCAAAACTGTTAAAATCAAGTTA
>JALWSN010000110.1 GCA_027080245.1 Ignavibacteriales bacterium
CGGTAGAATTATAAGCGAGTAAGTAAACAATTATTAAGAGACAGCTACAATGGACAACATCCAAAGCGGAAATAAAAGGGGTAAAGATATCGACGCCGAAGCCACCATTGAAAAGGGATAGTCAATATCAGAGGCAGAAGAAGAGGAAAAAGTTCAGAAGGAGAGCTGCGATAGAGCCGGTAATAGGGCATTTGAAAAAAGATTTTAGAATGGAACAAAACTATTTGCACGGAGAGAGTTCACCGAAAATCAACGCAATGTTGGCAGCATCAGCGTGGAATTTGAAAAAGTTAGCCGAAAAAATGAAGGCTAAATTTTTATGGCTTTTCAGGGACTTCTTTTTCAGAGCTTTCAGAGAATGTTTTTCCCTCAATTTTTCTCTAAATCTGATTTCTTAAGGAGCGACTATCTATTATTTTTATCAGAACGAAGTCGATTATATGGGAAAAAATATCGAGAAATATCCGGCGGTCGAGTTGAAATGGAATCCGAGAAAAAAAGTAAAAATACCCCGGGCGTTTTTAGGAAAGTACCCAAATAGTAAAATCCTTACGGTAAATCCTAAAAATTTTGAAAAGTTTTTGTTAAGCATTGAACCAAGCGATTTCTACATCGGTTTGAAATTTTGAGTCCTTCCCACGCAAAGAAGGCAAATGTGCCCGGCGGAATCGGCAGGGTAAAGTAAAATTTTAAATCCGTAAATTTTATTTTACATTTTTCGGAAAAGCTTGCCACATTAATATTTTTATTTTATATTATACCTACCAGGTAATATTTTATTTGCGGTAGTGATAATGAAAATAAACGCCTTAATAAAACGTGAAAACGATTACGCGATAAGAATTTGCGCCTTCCTTGCAAGCAAACCAAAAGGGAAGCCGATTCCCGTCTCTCGGCTAACCGAGCTGCTTCAAATCAAACGGCCCTTTACAAACAAAATTATTTTCCGTTTGCGCAGAGCCAATATTTTAGGCTCGGTTCAGGGGCGCAAAGGCGGCGTGTTTTTGCTTAAAGACCCGGCAAAGCTTTCCGTAATGGAAATTCTTAACGCAATGAATTTTAATTCCACGCTCAACGAGTGCGTTAAAATTCCCACTGTTTGCCCTTTAATAGGCTTTTGCAAAATTCATTCGTTCTTTTTCGATTTGCAGAAAATGTTATTTGCGGAATTCGAAAAGAAAAAAATCCTCGAGCTTGCATTTTACGAAAAGGATTTGAACGCCGCAAACAAGCGGTAAATAATTGGTTCTTTCAATATTGTTAAAATAAAATACCTCCCGCGCGGCGTTTGCGCGGGCGCTTTTGCAATTGTTTTAAGTAAAAAAAATCAGGAGGTTAAAATGAATTACCCCGTGTGGGACGTGGCGTTTGGGGCTGGACTGCTGGTTGCAATAATATCGGTGGTTCACGTCTTCGTTTCGCATTTCGCCGTTGGAGGCGGGCTTTTCCTTGTGATTTCGGAAAAGCGAGCCTACAAAACCGGCGACGCGGCTTTTCTGGATTGGGTGAAAAAACAATCGAAATTTTTCATGCTTGTTACAATCGTCTGGGGGGCGGTAACGGGTGTCGGTATTTGGGTCACCGTCGGGCTGGCTTCCCCCTCGGGAGTTAGCTCCTTGATTCATTCGTTCGTCTGGGGCTGGGCAATCGAATGGATTACCTTTTTCCTCGAAATCACCGCATCGCTTCTTTACTACTACGGCTGGAAAAGGCTGGACAAAAAAACGCATCTTTGGATTGGCTGGATTTACTTCTGGTCGGCTTTCGGCAGCATGGTAATTATTAACGGAATAATTACTTTCATGCTTACGCCGGGAGCTTGGCTGCAAAACCACAACTTTTGGTCGGGCGTTTTGAACCCAACATACCTACCTTCCTTGTTAATCAGATTTTCCTTTTCCCTTGCGCTTGCCGGTTTGTACGCTTTGATTACGGCAAGCCGGATGAAGGAGGAAAAAGCAAAGGAAAATGCAGTAAAATGGAGCTTGCGCTGGGCGATTCCTTCGATGATTTTCCTGCCCGTTTTTGCGGTTTACTACGTCGGGCAAATTCCCGCGGAGGTTTTTGCTAACGCAAGAGGCTTTATTTCCAACGCGACTGAATACGCTTCCTTAATTTCCGTTTTTGCCATAATTACATTCTTGCTTTCGGCCCTGGTTTTACTTAAGCCTGAAAAGTTAAAACTTTCCTTTGCAATATTGATTCTTGTTTTTGCTTTCCTTACAATGTGGTCCTTTGAATTCATCCGCGAATCCATTAGAAAGCCTTACATAATTTACGGCTACATGTACGGCAACTCTGTGTACAAAACCCCGTCGGCGCGGGACGGCGGATTTTCCCCGGAGAAAATCAACCAAAAGGGGATTTTAAAATCTTCCCACTGGACTACCTACAAGGAAATCACCCCGCAGAACGAAAAAGCCGCCGGCGAGGAAATTTTCCGCGCTGAGTGCAACACTTGTCACACAATCGATTCCTACCGTGGAATGAAGGGGCTGCTTGCCAAAAGAAATTTAACGAAGGAAAACCTTTACGAATTTTTAGGCGGGCTAAATTTAATGCGCAACAAAGTGATGCCGCCTTTCATGGGCAAACCTCAGGAAAGAAAGGCGTTAGCTGAATTCCTTTATTCCATTTACCCGCACAAAAGCAATCCGGCTGATTTTAGCGGTAAGTTTGTTTTCAATAAATATTGCTCGGCTTGCCACCTGTACAAATCGAGTGACCCGCTTTTTGGCGCTCTGGAAGGCAACTCGAAAGAAGACGTTGTGGATATTGTTTCGAGCCTGCCGGATATGAACGAGCTAATGCCGGATTTGAAATTAACCGACAAGGAAAAAGAAGCCTTTGCCGAATGGGTAATTAAGCAATTCAACAATAATTAAGGAGTTTGAATATGAACGCACAATCTGTAATTCCTGCAGTAGACGCAATGCCGTTGCCCGCCCCTTACTGGCTTCTGAAAACGCTCTTAATCGTTACGCTAATTCTGCATTTAATTGCAATGAATATGATGTTGGGCGGAGTGTTCATGGCGTTCGCGGCTAAAATAAAATCGAACAAAAGCGAGCATTTTAAAAAATTGTTCGGGGATTTGTCAAAAAAAATCCCCACTCTTGTGGCGGCTACTGTTACTCTTGGAGTGGCGCCCTTGTTGTTCCTACAAGTTATTTACGGTCAGTTCTTTTACACTTCTTCCGTGTTAATGGGCTGGTTCTGGTTTTCGGTGGTGGTTATTTTGATTTTTGCTTATTACGGATTTTACTACGTTGCGATTAAACAGGAAACGCCCTCCGTCAAGTGGATTTTCTTTTTTAGCGGAATTTTAATTCTGTTAATTGGATTTTTCTTAAGCAACAACATGACGTTGATGCTGGAGCCTTCCAAATGGCTGGCGATGTACAAGAAAAATCCCGACGGCGTTAACTTGAATTTTTCCCATGCGCCGTTAATTCCAAGATATTTGCACTTTTTGATTGCGGCATCCGCAGTGGGCGGCCTGTTTACTGCAATCTTAGGCGTTATTAAATGGGATTCAGACCGAGAGTATTCGCATTTTCTAATTAACGCCGGTTCCAAATGGTTCTGGGTTTCCACTCTTCTGCAAATTGTAATCGGATTTGTTTTCCTCTTTTCTCTGCCTAAAGATAAAACGATGCTCTTCATGGGCGGCAACGCCGTGGCTACTATTTCGTTCGTTGTGGGGCTGCTTGGCGCCGTGGCTACAATTTATTTCGCTGTGAAAGTCCCGAAAAAATCCGATCCGCGCAAAAGCGTTGTCTGGACGGCTTCGGTTACCGGTTTGATTATTATTTTAATGATTTTGGGCAGGGACGTTTTAAGAAATGAATATTTAAAGCTATATTTCAAACCTGAAAATTTTGTTGTTTCCACACAATGGACGGTGATGATTTTGTTCTTGATTTTGTTCATCGCCGGCATAGCGCTGTGGCTTTTAATGATGAAAAAATATTTTTCCGCGAAGCAAACCGCTAACGAAGCGGATTAAATTCGTTGGATTGTAATTTGAAATTAATTTTATTTTGTAGCGCAGATTGCTTAGCCACCCCCGCAAAATGCGGGGGAGGCGGGCAATCTGCGTTTCTTGGATTCGCAGACGGGTGCCGTAAAAACGCGACTTTGAGATTCTGCGCGGAAATAATGCGCCAAAGCCAAAAATGCCGCGAATGCTTTAAGCTCTTTGTTTAACTGAATTTTACTATTTGTAGCACAGATTGCTTAGCTCCCCCGCAAAATGCGGGGGAGGCGAGCAATCTGTGAAAAGAAAACATTCTTTAGGAAAACTAATTCTAAATTTCATAATTCCTCCCCTTGCCGCGGCTCGGGGATTTTTTCAAACAAAAAATCGACAAACAATAGGGTTCGCCCGAAAAAATTAAAAAATACAGTGGGGAAATTAAACGAATGAAAAAATCAGACCAAGATTACCCGATTTCCAACGTTGAAAAACATTATCTGAAACTTTCAGGCAAGGAACTAATTTACACGCCCACGGAAAAAATCCCGGTAATTCAAGTAAGCAACTTTCCCGAGCTGGGTAAGCTAACTGCCTTAAGATTCATCGAATGGCTTCAGGAAAATCCGAACGGCGTTATTTCCTTGCCAACGGGCAAAACGCCTGAACATTTCATTAAGTGGACGGCGCATTTCCTTAAAAATTGGGATTCCTCTTCAGTTCAAGAAGAATTAAAAAAAGTTGGCGTTAACCCACAAAAACCACCGCAATTGGAAAACATTAAGTTTGTGCAAATAGACGAATTTTACCCGATTAATGCATACCAGCACAATAGCTTTTTTTACTACGTTCAAAAATTTTACATTAAAAATCTTGGGCTTAACCCACGCAACGCCCTGCTGATTAATGTTAACGAAATTGGAACCGCCGAAGGGCTGCCGTTGAATAGAATTTTCCCGGACAACATCGTAGACCTTTCCCTCAGAACGCGCTATGCAAGCAACAAACAGGAAAGATTACAGAAAGAGACAATAGAAATTGTGGACGAATTTTGTACTAACTACGAACGGAAAATTAGAAACCTCGGCGGAATTGGCTTTTTCCTTGGCGGAATAGGGCCGGACGGACACATTGGCTTTAACGTCAAAGGCAGCGACCATTTCTCCACTACCCGCCTCACCCAAACAAATTACGAAACGCAAGCCGCGGCAGCTACTGATTTGGGAGGAATTGAAGTCTCAAGAAATCGACTCGTAATTACAATTGGGTTGAATACCATTACTTACAATCCAAACGCAACGGCTCTAATAATTGCCGCGGGCGAGGCTAAAGCCGACATTGTGAGGGATTCCATTCAAAGCCCTATTTCCAATAAGTACCCCGCCACGGTTCTTCAGAAATTAAAAAATGCGAAATTTTACCTAACTAACGGCGCGGCTTTAAGACTTGCCGAACGAAGACTCGTCGATTTTAAAAACGCCGATTCCCTTTCACAAATGCAAGTGGAAAGGGCAATAGTTAATCTTTCGGTAAACGTTAAAAAACCGCTTAAAAAATTAACCGAGGCTGATTTCAAAAAAGATCCGTTCGCTAAAACGGCGACGGAAAAAACAGGTAAATCCCCTTCCGAGTTGAGCGCCGGCGTTTTCGAGGAAATTGTCCGTCGCTTTTCACGCGGAATGGAGCTGATTGAAAACGAACGCATCTTGCACACCGCTCCGCACCACGACGATATTATGCTCGGCTACCTGCCTTACATCAACCACCTTGTGCGAACGCCTTTGAACAAACATCATTTCGTTTATTTAACTAGCGGATTTACCGCCGTAACCAACGCTTACATGCTGGAATTGCTGCTGGATTTGAAATATTTCATCGAAACAAATTATTTTGAAAAGCGCTTCGACTCGAATTATTTCGACCCGAACTTTATTGAAGGTAGGAACAGGGACGTTAATCTTTTCCTCGATGGCGTGGCACAGCACAGCCGTTCGGACAAGCGCGAGGCTACCTCACGGCGTTTGCTCCGTAATTTAATTGAAATTTACGAAGAGGACAATATTACGTTCCTAAAGGACAGGGTGGATGAGCTAATAAATTATTTCCGGACTCAATACCCCGGCAAAAAGGACATCACCCACGTTCAAAAATTAAAAGGAATGCTGAGAGAATGGGAGGTTGAAATTTTATGGGGTTTCTTTGGATTTAGCGTGCAGGATGTTTCGCATCTCCGCTTAGGATTTTACCAAGGGGATATCTTTACCGAAAACCCAGAAATTGACCGTGACGTAATTCCCATTTACAATCTTATTAAAAAGTTCAAACCTACGATTATTTCCGTTGCGCTCGACCCCGAAGGAAGCGGACCGGATACGCATTACAAAGTAATGCAGGCTATTACCGAGGCTTTGCGCCTTTACGAAAAAGACGAGGACGTTTCGAAAATTAGAATTTGGGGTTACCGCAACGTATGGTACAGGTTCCACCCCGCCGAGGCTAATATTTACGTGCCCGTTAGCCTAAATTCTTTTTCGATTTTGGACAAAGCCTTCCTTTACAGCTTCGGCTCGCAGAAAAACGCAAGCTTCCCCAGCTACCTTTACGACGGACCGTTTTCGCGCTTGGCGCAAAAAATTCAAACGGAGCAATACAGAATAATTCGCAATTGTTTGGGCAAGGATTATTTCCTGAACCACAAAGTACCAAGGGTAAGGGCGGCTAAAGGAATGGTTTTTATTAAGGAATTGACGGTCGAGGAATTCTACAATCACTCGATGCGCTTGAAAAAGTTAACTGAAAACGTGGGTTGATTAGTTGCGGCGCTGGCGCGCATTAAATGTTACTTTGTCGCTCCTTAAGAAATCGGATTTAACGAAAAATTGGAGAAGAAACATTCTCTGAAAGTCCCGGATTAAAGAAATATTTCCCTTTTCTCAATGGAAAATCAGTCGTAATCGGTCGCAGGCACGGGCTTTTCATTTTTAATTTTTCTTCCTTCAACCCAATTTAAGATTTTTCAAAATTCAAAAAAAATTACTCCTCAAAAGAAATAAAATTAATTATTAAGTTTATTAACTGCTTTTTCTGCTTCGGGGGGCTTGCCGCCACAAGATAGCATAAGGCGGTTAAAGTGTTGCTGTTAAATTTCCCGAATAATTCTTCTTTGGAGATGTTTTCAAATAAAAATTTCAGAAATAAAAGCGCGCCGATTCGTTTGTTTCCGTCAACAAACGGATGATTTTTTATTATTAAATAAAGTAAATTTGCCGCTTTTTCTTCAAAAGAAGGGTAAAGCTCCTCGCCGCCGAAGCTTTGGTAAATAGTATTTAACGCGCTTTCAAAAAGTCCTCTGTCGCGTTCCTGTCCGAAAATTTTCGAGGCTTCGTTTCTTTTTATTAGATACTCTTTTAACTCGGCTATTGCGGAGTTTGCTTCGTCGTAGCTTATCTTTTTCCCCTTTCCCCTTTTTATCTTCGCCTCGATTTTCCCCGCATCATATTCTTCAATCCATTTCCAAACAAGGGCGTATTTTTCAATGAGTTCAAGCATACCCTTTGCCTCTTTTGCTGTAAGGGTAGGGGTGTTGATGTTCCCTTTTAAGAATTTTATTGTCTTCTCAAGTTCTTTTAGTTTTTCGTTGGTAATCCTTTTTTCATTTAGGACGTAACCTTTAATGAGGTAGTTCTTTAATACATTGGTCGCCCATATTCTAAACTGGGTAGCTTTTTTTGAATTCACACGGTAGCCTACGGCTATTATTACATCCAGATTAAAGTAAGTGATTTGTCTCTTAACCTTCCTTTCCCCTTCAACTTGAACTGTTTCCATTTTGGAAACAGTTGAGTTACGGATTAACTCCCCCGAATCAAAAATATTTTTAATATGTTTTGATATTGCCGCTTTCTGAACATCAAACAAATATGCAATTTGATTAAGACTCAACCAGATTGTTTCTTCTTTCAGCTGGACTTCTATTTTTTTATCTTTGTCCTCAAAAATGACTAATTGGTTTTTATTGCTCATCTTTTAATTCAATTCTCCTGAGA
>JALWSN010000111.1 GCA_027080245.1 Ignavibacteriales bacterium
CCCGCGCGTTGCCTTTTTATTTACATTGGTTAAAAAAGAGTTAATCCAAAAAATCGGCGGACTGGACGAACGGTTTTCGCCCGGCAATTTTGAGGACGATGATTTTTGCCTGCGCGCTCAACTTGCCGGCTACAAAGCCGTAATCGCGCGAGACGTTTTTGTTCATCACTACGGTTCGAAAAGTTTTAATACAAATGACCGGAAATACGACGAATTAATTAAGCGCAACAGAAAAATTTTCATTGAGAAATGGGGCGCCGACCCAAATGAAATCTGGCTGGAAGGGAAAAAATTCAAATCTCGGAAATTATTTTACCCCAACTACCCTTCCCAGTTCGAAACACATCTGGAACGCGGATTGATTCTTTCCGAAGAAGATGATTTTTACTTTGCCGCGGCGGAACTCGAATTAGCGCTTAAGGAAATGGACAACTACTCCGGCGAAAAATTTAATTCAATCACAAAGGCCGAACTGCTGCATTTAATTGGAACGATTTATTTGAATCTGAATGATTTCGAAAAAGCGGCTAATTTCTTCGTTAAAGAATCTGAAATTGAACCGGATTCAATTTTACCCTTGGAAGCAATGGCGCAAACGTATTTCAAAGCCGGCTTAGCATCGGAAGCTGTGGAAATAGCAAAAGCCATTGTGGAACTTGACCCTGAAAATAAAATTGCCAAAACTCTACTTAAAGAAATTGAGGCTTCTTAGCCAATGTTATTTTTACGGCGAGTATTTGGATTTGTTAGGTTCTTGGTTCGTAGTATTTGGTTCTTGGTTTAATTTGTTAAGGGGAAATTATTAAAAAATATTTGTAGCGCGGATTGATTTTTTTGCACCAGTGGAAAACAATATGCTAAAAAAGGTATAAAGGCTTAGATGTTCAAAGAAAATAACAAATTCATATTGAACAAAACTAGTTACTTAAGACTTATTCCTTTGGATTTTCTGCTCAAGGCTCATCAAAAATAAATCATTCATATTTTTATTCGTGCATTCGCGGCTTTAACGCCTTTACTTTGAATAACTTAAAAGTGCCGCTGCCGTCAGGATTGCCGTTTCCGCGCGCAATCGGTTTTCAGTTAGCTTAACCAACCGAGCATTTGGGAACCTCTCAATTTCGCTTTGAGTTAATCCCCCTTCCGGTCCGAAAATCAAATATGCCTCACTACTCAATTTTTCATTTTTCAACCCATTAAATTTTTCTCCGGCGCTTTGTTCAAAAATTAAAACTAAATCCTCCTCAGAGCAATTCAATTCTCTCAAGGAACTAATAAATTTAATCTCCGGCACAAAAGCCCTTAAACTTTGTTTGGTTGCGGCGGTTACAACTTTACGCCATCGTTCCAATTTAGCTTTGACTTTTACGCTTCTTTCGGCACGGTAAACAATTATTTCCGTTATTCCCAACTCCGTTAATTTTTCCAGAGCAAACTCAAATCGGTCGGATTTCCTTAACAAAGGAATCACAAAATGAACGTTCTCAAATTCTTTGGAATAAACTTTTGTTTCAATAATTTTTAACTCTGCAAACTTCTTCCCTAATTCAAAAATTTTAGTTTTGTAGATTTTCCCTCTGCCATCCGTTACAAAAATCTCATCGCCAATTTTGTTGCGCATTACCTTTACAGCGTGCTCGAATTCAGCGCCTTCGAGCAGAATTAACTCCCCTTTCCTTTTTTCAAACAAATAAAGCTCGACGTTAGAAAGAAAATCCTGTGCCAACTAAAATCTCTCCTTCCATTTTTTCGTTTAATCCGAATTCAATCCGTAAAATATTGTACGGCAGGAACAAAAAATTCAACCCGAGCCCAAAGCCCTGCTGAAAATTCTTTTTCGAAAAATCGAATCGACGGTCGAAGACCTTGCCCGCATCGTAAAAAAGATTTAATTTAACGCCAAACTTAAAAGTTGTAAGGCTTTGCGGTAACAACGGTAATTTGATAGAAAACAAAAAAGCAGGAATAATCG
>JALWSN010000112.1 GCA_027080245.1 Ignavibacteriales bacterium
GATTTTAGCGATTCAAAAACCATTCAGGGATTCCAAAAGCCATTTGGCGAAATTAACAACCTACAAAGCGGCAAAAAATATTACTGGAAAGTAAGGTCCAAAACGCCGGACGGAAAATATTCCGATTTTTCGGTTCCCGGCGAGTTTGAGGTCGACAAGACAACTTCGGCAAAGGACGAGAGCAACGTAATTCCGAAGAAGTTTATCGTTAGCCAGAACTATCCTAATCCGTTTAATCCTACGACGGTAATTGAGTTTGCTTTGCCGGCAAACGAATTCGTGACGTTAAAGATTTACGATATGCTAGGACGTACGGTAAGAACGTTAATCCGAAACGAAGTTCAAGCCGGAACACACAAAGTTGTTTGGGACGGAATGGATTCCAATGGAAGAAAAGTGGCCTCTGGCGCTTACATTTACAGAATAACAGCCGGAAAAGCTTCCGTTACCAAAAAAATGTTGTTAATGAAATAAGTAAAAAAGAAATTTTTAAGGGGAAGCCTGATTGGGCTTCCCTCATTAAAAAATTAGGGGAAGTTATGTCGAAAGTAGGAAGATTATTTTTTGTAGTGGGCTTTTTCTTAGCGCTTGCAACCGCATTGTTAGCCTGCTCTGTTTACATTCTTCCTTAAAACCGGAAGAAATAGACTTAATAAAATCTTGTGCGGACTTCCGCTACAAGCAAATATCTTTTGCGGAAAAGTTATTGAAATTGCTTTCCGTTGTGTTTGATTCTTGATTGTAAATTCTCCTCACGCTTTGCTTTCTAAAAACGAAATTCCCGCTTTGTTTCGAGAAACCCTTAAATTTGCCCCGTTAAATTTAGCTCAAGTCTTAAAGTAAAGGCTAACTTAATACTTTTCTTAAGGAAAGTATTATAAAAATCTACGCGGCAAAACAAACTTGATTTTGAAGAAGAATTCCTCAGGTATTTTCAGCAGGAATCGCAAGCGGAAAAATCAGGAATTGCTTTTGCTAAATTCGGAGACTATTTTCGGGAATTCTTTTAGCAGTTCATTAATTTTGTTTACGTCCCTGCCGCCCGCGGTGGCAAGGTGGGGTCTTCCCCCTCCTCCTCCGCCAACAATTTTTGCGGCTTTGCCAATTATTTTACCCGCCAGAATTCCTTGTTTAATTAAATCCTCCGTTACAATGCAAACCATTGCAACTTTGCCGTTAATTTCCGAAACTAAAAGTCCAACGCCGGATTTTAATTTGTTTCTTAGTTCGTCCCCCATTTGTTTAAGCTCGTCCATGCCGCTTGCGTTTACTTTGCCCGCTGCAACGTTAATATTGTTAAGCTGAATTTTGTTCTCAACAATATTCCCAACAACGTTCAGCTTTTCCTTTAACTCAAATTCGGCGATTTGCTTTTGCAGTTTTCTTTTCTCTTCCGTTAAAGCGTTTAGTTTTTCTTCTATTTGGGCAAGTTGTTTTAATTTTTTGTTTAAATAAAGCTCAACGCCTTTGCCCGTAACAGCTTCAATTCTTCTTACTCCGCTTGCGACGGAGGATTCGCTTACAATTTTAAACAATCCGATTTGCGAGCTGTTTTTAACGTGCGTTCCGCCGCAAAATTCCATTGTAAAATCTCCGAACTGAACAACGTTAACCCGTTCGCCGTATTTGTCGCCAAAGAACATTAAGGCTCCCATTTTTTTTGCCTCGTCGAAGGGAATGTTTCTGTGGTGAATGAGCTCGAGGTTTTCGCGGATTTTTTCGTTGATTAATGTTTCAACGTCTCCAATTTGCGAGTTGTCCAATTTGGAGAAATGCGTGAAATCAAACCGTAACCTGTCGGGACCTACGTAAGAACCGGATTGTCTCACATGCTCGCCTAAAATTACCCGCAGGGCTTTGTGAAGGAAATGAGTGGCGGAATGGTTTCGCATTACGTCCCATCTTCTGTTCCTGTCAACGGAAACTTTTACGATTGTTCCTTTTTTGAATTGTTCAATATATGAATAATCC
>JALWSN010000113.1 GCA_027080245.1 Ignavibacteriales bacterium
TCGATTTAGCGATTATCTTTGCTGCGCTTTCCGTAATGCTGCCGTGAATTGCCGGCAGTGATATTTTAGCGGCAAAAAATAAATTTATTGCAAAAGAAACAAACGCAATGCTAATAATAAAAGCAGGACAATCGTAATGTGTTTTTAAATCCGGCTGGTGATTGTGTAACAATGGCGACGCCGTAAATTCCACAAGAAAGAAAAACGCGCCGGCTAAAAATATGTTTCTTAAAAATTTGTTCATTGTTCTAAAATATTTAAGAAGTAAAAATAACAAAAGTTTTTAACATTCTCTTTAATAAAAAAGCGCCCTTGCGGACGCTTTTATTTTACCTTTGCAATTGTTTGTACATGTCCTCAATTAAATCTTTGTACCTTTGCTCAATCACGTTTCGTTTAATCTTAAGCGAAGGGGTCATTTCTCCGGACTCAATTGAGAAGGGGTGGTCAAGCAAAGTGAATTTCCTCACTCTTTCGTAATTTGCAAGTTTCTTCTGAAACTTGGCAAATTCCTCTTCAAGGAAATCGTAGATTTGTTTTTTCTGAATTAAATCTTTTTCGTCTTTGTATTGAATTCTGTGCGCGTCGGCGTATTCTTTTAACGCTTCGAAATCCGGCACTACCAACGCCGTTACGAACATTCGCCTGTCCCCAATAATTACAAACTGATCAATGTATTTGCTTGCGAGGAACATGTTCTCAATGGGCGTTGGTGCGATGTACTTGCCGGTAGAAGTTTTGAACAAATGTTTTTTTCTATCCGTAATAATTAGGAAGCCTTCCGCATCGAACACGCCCAAATCTCCCGTGTGGAACCACCCGTCGGAGAAGACCTCCTCGGTCTCTTTCTTTTTATTGTAATAGCCAATCATTACGTTCGGACCGTGAACAAGTATTTCGCCGTCTTTGGCAATTTTAACTTCCACGCCTTCAATCGGTTTGCCTACCGTTCCGAACTTAAAATCGTTTTCTCTGTTAACCGCAATAACGGGGGAGGTTTCTGTCAAGCCGTAGCCCTCAAGAATTTTAATTCCTACCGAATTAAAGAATTCGCCGAGACTTCTTGGCAGCGCGGCTCCTCCGGAAATGAAGAACTTTAATCTTCCGCCTGTTTTTTCTCTAATTTTGGAAAAGACTAATTTGTCAGCCAGCCTGTGCTTAATTGTTAACGTAACCGGAATTGTCTCGGCGTTGCGTTTGTAATCTTGGTAATCTCTTCCAACTTCAAGCGCCCAGTTAAAAATCTTCCTTTTGCTTTCGGATTCTTTCTCGATGTTCTTTATTATTTTCGAATACATTCTTTCGAACAATCGCGGCACGGCGGTCATTACCGTCGGTTTAACTTCAATTAAATTTGTGGCGATCTTTTCAATGCCCTCGGCGTAAGCAATTGTAGCGCCGCAAGCCAACGCCGTGTAATATCCGGCCATCCTTTCAAAGATGTGGCACAAAGGCAAAAACGAAAGGAACAAATCGTCTTGGTTCATATTGAATGCTTTGTGAGAAGCGTAAACGTTGGACATGATGTTTTTGTGCGTGAGCATTACGCCTTTCGGTTCGCCCGTTGTGCCTGACGTGTAAATTATTGTGCAAAGCTCGTCTTCTTGCGCAAGCTTTAATGAATTCTTGAACAGGTCCGGATTTTCCGGCTTGTAGCTTTCGCCAAGTTCCATTACCTGTTTCATTGTGTAAACGTTCTCGACGCCTTCCAAATCAATGTCGTTCATTACGATGATGAATTTGAGCTCCGGGCATTTGTTCCAAATTTTTTGGACTTTGTTCAGATGAAATTTGTTAGAAACCACTATTCCAATTGCTCCGGAGTCTTTAAGCATGTATTGGATACTTTCAGCCGTGGATATCGGGTAAAGCGGTACGTCGATTGCACCAAGCCCTAAAATGGCCATGTCCGCGTAAACCCATTCCGGACGGTTCTCTGAAATTATTGAAACTTTTGAGCCCTTTCTAAC
>JALWSN010000114.1 GCA_027080245.1 Ignavibacteriales bacterium
ACGTAAACGTTTACGACAGCTTCGAGGGGCTTTGCTCTAAGGCGGAAGCGGTTTCCATTGTTACGCCCACCACAACTCATTACGAACTTGCAAAAAAAGCTCTGAACGCAGGAGTAAACGTTTTTGTGGAGAAACCAATTACAAGCGAGATTTGGCAGGCGGAGGAACTGGTAGAGCTTGCAAATCAAAAAAATCTAAAACTTCAGGTCGGGCACATCGAAAGATTCAATCCGGCCTTGATTTCGCTTGAAAAGTATTTCTTAAATCCCTTGTTTATTCAAACCGACAGGCTTTCGCAATTTAATCCGCGCGGAACGGACGTGGCGGTTGTGCTCGATTTAATGATTCACGACATCGACATTATTTTGAGTTTAATTAAAAGCAAAGTTAAAGAAATTCATGCAAGCGGAGTGGCGGTGGTTTCGGAAAATATCGACATAGCCAACGCAAGAATTGAATTTGAAAACGGCGCCGTGGCGAACGTTACGGCAAGTAGAATTTCGCAAAAGAAGATGAGAAAGATGAGAATATTTCAAAAAAGCGGTTACGTTTCAATTGATTTTGTTACTGGCGCGGCGGAAGTTTACAGATTGCTGGATTTAAAAGACAAACCGCCCGAACATTTTATTTCCTTCGGCGAATTAGGCGTTGGCGAAAACAAAAAATTGATTGTTTACGAGCAGCCCGAAACGCCCGAGGTAAATGCAATGGAATACGAGCTTAAGTTGTTCGTCGAAGCTATTCGCAATGATTCTAAACCCGTAGTTAGCGGCGAAGACGGGTTGAGAGCTCTGAAAATAGCGGATTTAATTATTAGGAAAATTAACGAAAAGAAAATTGTTTGAATCGCTTTTTTGAACGGCGGTTCAATAATAAAAGGAAGGAAGAGATGAAAAACGGAAACGTAATAGGAATTGACCTTGGCGGCACTAACATTAAAGCCGGCATTGTTAATCGGGAAGGAAAGATTCTTAAAAAGGTAAGCGTGCCAACAAACGCACATTCCGGACCGGACGGCGTTCTGGCGCAGATTAGTTTTGTAATTCATCGACTTCTTGAATTTTCTTCCGGGAGTATTTTAGGCGTTGGCGTGGGATTGCCCGGTATTGTTGACCCATCGACAGGCGTGGTTAAGAATCCCCCTAATCTAAAGGGCTGGGGAAGCGTGCCCGTTGGGGAAATTTTACAATCAGAATTCAATCTGCCTGTCTTCATTGAAAACGACGCAAACTCTGCTGCAATTGGAGAGCTGATTTTCGGTGCAGGCAAAGAACTTAACGACTTCATCTTTGTTACGTTAGGCACCGGCGTAGGCGGCGGGATTGTTGTTTCGCGTAAATTGTTTCGCGGCTCTTCCGGCGGGGCTGGAGAAATTGGACACATTTCAATCGATTACAACGGACCCAAATGCAATTGCGGCTCGCGCGGCTGCATCGAGGCTTACCTTGGCAACAACTACCTTGTGAAAAGAGTTAAGCGCGAGTTAAGGAAACATCCCGATTCGCTAATAAATTCGTTGGCTTTGGAGCAGGGGGAGGAAATAACCCCTTACGTAATTAACCTTGCGGCAAAGCGGGGCGACAAATTTGCAATCGACTTTATTGCGGAATCGGGAAGACTGCTGGGCTTTGCATTAAGTTCGGTTGTGAATCTTTTTGACGTTCACACAGTAATAATTGGCGGCGGCGTTGCCGGCTTCGGCAAGTTAATTACCCAGCCGGCTTTGAGAGCGCTTAAAGAAAGGGTTTTAACGCCTTCCAAAAAAAAGGTAAAAGTAAAGCTTGCCAAATTAAAGAACAACGCCGGCATTCAAGGGGCTTCGGCATTGTTCTTTTACAATCTGTAATAGCTTGTTGTTGTTAAGGTTTGCTTTCGCAACATCCTGCAACGCACGGCTGGTTTGGCTTGAAAAAGCCCTTATTCCGGAAGGTTTCAGACACGTTTTTCTTTAACAAAATCATTGCTTAT
>JALWSN010000115.1 GCA_027080245.1 Ignavibacteriales bacterium
TTTCTCTACCACAAGTTGTTAAACCCCAGAGCGAATCCGAAATAGTTCACAGTTTGTTTAACTTTTCTAGCGACCTAACGGAAACTTCCACAAACATAATCTCGCTGGCGGTGGACGCCGTTTGGCTTGCAAGCGACCTCACTGGAACTGCTACGATTACCGGAACTTTAAAACAAAACACTAATAATTTAAATTATTGGTCATACACTGCTAACCCGACTGACAAATTGGTTGTAGTGTTTGCGGACAATTCAAGCATTTCTTTTCAATTTACTAAAATTGACGGCTACGTTGACGGAACCGCCGACGATTTTAAAGATTCCCACACATTGGATTTCACTACTGTGGCTGGGAATTACCTGAATCTGAGAATTGTTAGCAACACAGGACCAAACAACGGTAACACCGATTGGCGCAGGACAATCACCGGCTCAATTGTTTACAACAACTCATTAAATTTGAACGTGAATATTCAACACAACGGTTCGAAAAATTACGACATTGGTAACGGATACGCAATCTTCGACTATACTGAAAGCATTACGGGAACCGCCACAGCAAACGGAGTCTCTTTTACAATCAACGATAATTTCCATTCCAAACAAGCGCACAACAGCAATGCTTACCAGTATGCAAAAGATTCCGAAATTTGGAACAATAGCTCGGTTCAATTTAACGGGAATACTTACGCTTTCCACAATGTAGATGTCTTTTGGATTGGAGGCACACAATCATTAGAGGATGCAAACAATAATTTCTACAATACTGTTTTGGAAGATTACCACTGGTCAGTACAAGGGACGTTGTCTAAAAACGGACAGTCTTATGGAAACGTTGTCTTCAGCGAACCGGTTGTTTCAGGTACAAGCGGGCCCTACTTAATTGCTTCGCTTAATTCCGGCGGACAAATTTTACTCCACAACCTACTTAATCCAGTGACTACCGGTGTCAAAAAATTTAACTCAATCACACCTGAAAATTTTACGCTTTCGCAGAACTACCCTAATCCTTTCAATCCGGAAACAATCATTAACTTTTCATTAGCAAAAAATTCTAACGTAAAAGTGGAAGTCTTTGACGTTCTCGGACGTAAAATAACAACACTGGTTAATAGAGAAATGTCGCCGGGAAATTATTCGGTCTCTTTTAACGCAGAACAATTTAATCTTTCTTCCGGCACCTACATTTACACATTGAGTGCAGGAAGCTTTTACGGCGTTCGAAAGATGGTCTATTTGAAATAAGAATTTTCAGCATAAAAAAAGGGGAAACAAATTTTTGTTTCCCCAATGCTAAACTTCCCGATTTTAGTCAATTCTTACATTCAATATTCTTACTCGAACTTGTAATTCTTCGGAATTACTACTATTCCCGTTTCGGAAACTTTGAATCTCTTCTTGTCCTCCTCGGAGTCAAAACCGATTTCTGTTCCCGGAGGGATTTCAACATTTTTGTCAATAATTGTCCGTCTGATTCGGGCGTAACGCCCGATGTTTACATTATTCATTATTATCGAATCGGTAATGTAGCTGTAACTGTTTACTCGCACGTTGGGACCCAAAATGGAACGTTCGACCAAACCTCCTGAAATTATTGTGCCGTCGGTAACAAGCGAATTGTAAGCGCGTCCTACCCTTTCCCCCTCGTGGGAAAGCGTTTTGACCGGCGGGTACTGGTATTGCATTGTTCTCAGGGGCCAATGCGAATCGTAAAGGTTAAAAACAGGATTAACGCTGATTAAATCCATGCTCGCAGCGTAGTAGCTGTCGATTGTCCCCACATCCACCCAGTAAGGTTCTTCCTTGTCGTTTTCGTCAACGAATCTGTAAGAATAAATTGAGTAGCCGTTGTTAATCATGTAAGGAATCACATGCTTGCCGAAATCGGAATTTTCAATTTTCTTGGATTCCATTTCTTCGAGAACTTTAATCAAAACATCCGCTTCAAAAATGTAAATGCCCATG
>JALWSN010000116.1 GCA_027080245.1 Ignavibacteriales bacterium
GGATTCTTCCGAAGTCGGGAATCCGCCTTCAAAGTTCAAAAATGTTTTTAAAGAATCAAAAGAAGCGGGTTTTAAACTTACCGCTCACGCCGGGGAAGAAGGTCCGCCGGAGTACGTTTGGGAAGCATTGGACTTGCTGAACGTCGAGAGAATTGACCACGGTAACCGCTCGCTGGAAGACGAAAAACTTACTTCGAGAATTGCCGAAGAGCAAATACCGCTTACCGTTTGTCCCCTTTCCAATCTCCAGCTTAAAGTAGTAAAAGATTTAAAAGAACATCCGTTAAAAACAATGATTTCCAAAGGTTTGTTCGTAACGGTAAACTCGGACGACCCTGCCTATTTCGGCGGTTACGTAAACGACAATTTTGTTCAAATAAGTGACGCTCTAAATTTGACAAAGGAAGACATTTTCCTTTTAGCTCAAAATTCCTTCCGTGCAAGCTTTTTGGACGAAGACCGTAAAAACGAACTTTTAAAAAAGACGGAAGAATTTAATCCGAATTAAATTCACATTGCATTAAAATTCCGGGGCGCATTTCCCATACACAGATTTGCGCCCCCGCTTCCTCAAAACTATTTTTAATTACGGCTTAAACATTTCTTACTTGTCAAAAAAACAAAACAGCCCTCCATTCTTCATTTTTAATTCTTAATTCTTAATTGCAATTTACCCTTGTTTTGTTACAAAAATCTTTAAAAATTACCCTTGTTTTGTTACAATATTTTCTTAAATTTACCCTTGTTTTATTACAAAAGGTTGAAAAATGAAAAATTTCGAAAGGGAATTACTAAAATATTTACTTCTCTGGAAGAAAGACAAAGAAAGAAAACCTCTAATTCTCCGCGGGGCTCGGCAGGTTGGCAAAACAACATTAATAAACCGCTTCTCGGATAATTACAAAAATTACATCTATTTGAATCTTGAGAAAGCGGAAGACAAACATTTCTTTGAATCGTTTGAAAATATCGGGGACACAAAAGATGCACTCTTTTTGAAGTACAACATTCCCGCTTCCGAAATAAAGGACACGCTTTTATTTCTCGACGAAATTCAAGAGTCCCCCAAAGCAATTCAGTCCCTTCGTTATTTTTACGAGGAGTTTCCCGAGCTACACGTTATTGCTGCGGGCTCGCTGTTAGAGTTTGCAATGAAGAAGGTCAAAAACTTTCCGGTTGGGAGAGTGGAATACATTTATCTCCATCCCTTAAATTTCAAAGAATATTTAAAGGCAATCGGAGAAGAAGAAGCGCTTGAAAAACTAAACACCATTCCGGTAAAAAAATTTTCGCACCCGGTTTTACTCGATTTATTTAATCGCTACGCAATTATCGGCGGAATGCCGGAAATAATTAAAACCTATTTGCAAAACAGAAGCATTGCGGATTTACCGGTGAAATACGAAAGCCTGTGGGAAACGTACAAAGATGACATTGAAAAATACGCTCTAAGCCGTACAGAAAGAAAAGTACTAAGACACATATTAGACACGGCTTACCTTTACTTGGATCAAAGAATTAAATTTCAAAATTTCGGCTCGTCAAACTACCGCTCGCGTGAAGTAAGCGAAGCAATGCGCAACCTTGAGATGGCAAAAATAATTCGCTTGATTTACCCGACAACGGATTTGGAGCCCCCGATTAAGCCGAATCTAAAAAAAGCGCCGCGGCTCCAGTTTTTAGACACGGGTATCGTTAATTATTTAAATGGAGTTCAAGCCGATATGCTGGCAATGAAAGATTTAAGTTCGTTGTACAAGGGTAGTTTGATTCCTCATCTTGTAACGCAAGAATTAATTTCTTTAAATGTAACCTCCGACAGGAAACCTAATTTCTGGGTACGTGAAAAAACACAATCATCTGCGGAAGTGGATCTTGTTCTTCAACACGGCGACAAAATAATTCCAATCGAAATCAAGTCCGGAGCCGTTGGTACTTTAAAGTCGTTACATTCATTCATTGAC
>JALWSN010000117.1 GCA_027080245.1 Ignavibacteriales bacterium
TTGTTAAATTACGTTTTAAAATATTTCGCGTTAAAATATTAAAATTTTTTCTTTTTTAAATTTAACTAAAGTTAAACTTGGAATTTTAATTTTTTCAATTTCGCAATTACTCAAGAGGTAAAAAAATGATTAACTTCGTTGGCAATTTCAACGTCATCCCCAACCTTCCCGAAGAATTGGAACCGTTAAGAGAAATTAGCTTTAATTTGTTCTGGACGTGGAACCAGGACGCAATAAATCTTTTCAGAAGAATCGACAGAGAGCTGTGGGAAAAAACCAATCACAATCCAATTAAATTGTTAGGCAGAGTTTCCCAGGACAGGCTGGAAGAACTCTCGAAAGATTACGGATTCATTTCGCACATGAACCGTGTTTACCTGCAATTGCAGGTTTACCTTGAAGAGATTACCTGGTACCAAAAGAATTTCAGCGACAGCGAAAAGCCATTCATCGCTTACTTTTCAGCGGAGTTCGGATTGACCGAATGCCTGCAAATTTACTCCGGCGGGCTGGGAATTCTTTCCGGCGACCATTTGAAATCCGCCAGCGATTTGGGGATTCCCCTTGTGGGCATTGGACTTTGTTACGCCGAAGGTTACTTTCAACAATATTTAACCAACGACGGCTGGCAGCAGGAGCGGTACGAATTAACGGATTTTTACAACCAGCCAATGACGCTTGAAACAAAGCCAAACGGCGAACCGGTTAAAATTTACCTCGACTTTCCAGGAAGGAAAGTAGCCGTTCAGATTTGGAAAATTCAAGTTGGCAGGCTGCCCCTTTACTTGTTGGACACTGACATTCCGGAAAATTCTCCGGAGGACAGAAAAATTACGCGGGCATTGTACGGCGGCGACACCGAAACCAGAATTCAACAGGAGCTTGTTTTGGGAATAGGCGGAATTAAAGCCATGCACGAAATTGGAATAATTCCGTTGGTTTGCCACATGAACGAGGGGCATTCGGCGTTCCTTGGTTTGCAGAGAATCAATCTTTTAATCAATAAATACGGGCTTTCATTTCAAGAAGCAAAGAACGTTAACTTTTACTCTAATGTTTTCACAACTCACACTCCCGTGCCCGCGGGAATTGACATCTTTCCACTGGACTTGGTTGAAAAATACTTAGGCGATTTTTACAGAAATCAACTTAAAATTTCTTCCGAGGAATTTTTTAGACTTGGGACTATTAACAAAGAAAAGAAGCCAACCGAATTCAACATGGCTCATCTGGCAATGAACATGGCTGGGTTCGTTAACGGGGTAAGCAAACTTCACAGCGAAGTTTCTAAAAGCCTGTGGGTAGAGGGCTTTAAAAATGTTCCGTTCGACGAAATACCTATTGATTACGTAACCAACGGAGTTCACACACAAACTCACCTTTCCAACGACATGCGGGAACTTTTGGTTCGCTACGGCGGGGAGAACTTTTTTGAAAATTTACGAAGCAAGAAGTACTGGGAAAGAGTAAAGGAAATTCCCGACGAGGAACTCTGGCGCACGCACGAACGAAGGCGCGAGAGGCTTGTTGCTTTTGCAAGGAATAAATTAAGAGAACAATTAATTAACCGCGGGGGTTCGCAAAGCGAAATTGCAATGGCAAAGGAAACGCTCGACCCTTCCGCGCTTACAATCGGCTTTGCCCGGAGGTTCGCAACTTACAAGCGAGCCACGCTGATTTTCCGAGACGTAGAACGACTTGCAAGTATTTTGTGCAATCCCGAGCGCCCGGTTCAAATAATAATTGCCGGCAAAGCGCACCCGCGGGACGACGCCGGCAAAGAGCTTATTCAGGAAATTGTAAGCATTACAAAAAGCGAACATTTGAGAAAGAAAATTGTTTTCCTTGAAAATTACGACATGAACGTGGCGCGATACCTTGTTGAAGGATGCGACGTTTGGCTAAACAACCCGCGCAGACCTCTGGAAGCCAGCGGCACGTCGGGAATGAAAATTATCGCCAAC
>JALWSN010000118.1 GCA_027080245.1 Ignavibacteriales bacterium
GTTCAATATCGTGTCCATCATTCCTGGCATCGAAACCCTTGCGCCGCTACGAACGGAAACAAGCAGCGGATTCTTCTTGTCGCCGAATTTAGCTCCCATTATTTTTTCAACTTTTTTTAGCGCGGCGTTTACTTGCTTGTCCAAATCTTTCGGGTAAGTTTTTTTGTTGTTGTAGTAATAAGTGCAAACTTCCGTAGTAATAGTAAATCCGGCGGGCACGGGCAAGCCAATGTTAGCCATTTCGGCAAGATTAGCGCCTTTGCCGCCAAGTAAATTTTTCATCTCTGCTCTTCCTTCGGCTTTGTTGTTGCCAAAGAAGTAAACGTACTTTGGTGTTTTTTGTTTAGACATTTTTTCCTCCTTGAAGGTTGATTGAATTAAAAATTTTTGAATTAAAAGCCTCCCGCTCGTCGAAGTCAATTTCAATTCTAATGAAGTAAATATCGATGTCGTCCAGCTCCCTTAAATATTTGCTTAATTTAACGGCGTCTTTCTGCGTGGTAATTACGGAATAGGAATTTGTTTTGTAGAAAGCGGCGCGAATTTGCTCTACTTCCTTTAATGTGTAATTTTTGTGGTCGGGGAAAAGTTTCCTGTTCGAAATGTCAATGTTGTTCTCTTCCAAAATTGCAAGGAAAGAATGAGGCTTTGCAATGCCGCAAACAACAAAACTTTTTTGTCCGCTGAATTCCTTCAGTTCAAAAGTTTCTCCCGTTTTTAAATCCACTATTTCGTTGGCTTTGTAAAACGCGTAAAATACGTCTTTCCCGGCGGTTAATTCTTTGAAGAATTTTGGCAGTTCTTTTTTCGGAGCAAATTTCCTATTTACTATTATTGCGTTCGCTCTTCGAATGCTGGAGAAAGGTTCGCGCATTAGGCCGCCGGGTAATAATTTTTGTTCCCTGCTTTTTACCTTTAGCAAAAATCTCTGGTCGAAAAGCAGCGCGTCCATGTCGCGTTGAATCCACCTGTGTTGGAATGCGTCGTCAAGCACAATTACATCGAGCTCTACGTCGTCTAAAAATCTTTCTGCGCCTTCAACTCTTCTTTCGCAAACAGCTGCGGGAACGCCGCACTCTTTGGCTACAAGGTAAATCTCGTCGCCGCATTCGTCCACGCTTGTAAATATTTTGTTTCCGTCGGAAACCAACAAATAACCTTTGGCTTTGCGCCTGTAACCTCTGCTTAAAACACCAACTTTTATTCCCTTGCTTTTAAGCACTTTAGCAACGTAAATAACCGCGGGCGTTTTGCCCGAACCGCCCACTGTAATATTACCGATTGAAACAACTTTAGCGTTTACTTTCTCACTCTTAAGCAAGCCCTTGTCGAATAAGGCGTTGCGGACGCCGACAATCATCTCGTACAATAAATTCAAGGGCGAAAGCATTATTTGAATTAATTCAAGCAAAGTTGCTCCGCTTTTTGCGTTAATTGGTTTAACAAATTTTCAGCCTCCAACATTTTTTCCGAGACCTCGTCCCGTTCCAGATTTTCTTCAACAATCACCGGCTCGGAAAACCGGACTTGCACTTCCGTAAACGGCAACGGCAGTTCGAAAGAATCCCAGCTTTTAAATTTTACGGCTTTCCTGCAACCTATTCCGCAAAGCAGTAACGGGAGCCCTGTTCTTTTAGCCGTAACAACCGCGCCGGCTTTAAACTTGCGCGGTGGTCCGGTCGGTCCGTCGGGCGTAACAATAATACTGTTGCCTTCCTTTGCTAATTCCACCATTTCATTTAAAGCTTTTTTGCCGCTGCGGCTGCTTGAGCCGCGGACTATTTTGTACTCCCAAGCTTTTAACAATTTAACTAAAAGTTCTCCGTCGGGACTTTCGCTAACAATTGCAGCGGGATTATTTCCCCTGAACAAGTACCACCCCACCAACATTTTACCATGCCAGAAAGCCCCTACAAATCTGCCTTTCGAAGCGTTGATGTTACCGTTCGCCTTTATTTTCAATGTTTTCATCCACACGCTCATCAACGGAGGTAAAATCATCTCTCCCGTTTTTCGTAAAATCCTTTTAAGCATTTAACAAATCCATAATAATCTTTGCACTCTCTTCCGAAGCGCTACTTTTGTTTCCAAAAATTTCTTTTATTTTCCGCAACTCGTTTTTCAGCGCCGACAATTTGTCGCGTTCATTAAAATAAGCAGAGACAGTCTTAAAAACATTTTCTCCGGTAAGTTCGTTTTGTATTAACTCGGGAACGATCTTTTTACGCGCTAAAATATTTGGCATCGAAATGGTTTTTAATTTAACAAGCGATTTGCCAATTAAATAAGTAAGGTAATTTGTTTTGTAAACAACAACCATCGGCAGTTCAATCAACGCCGCCTCGAGCGTGGAGGTGCCCGATTTAATTATTCCAAAAGCCGAGCGTTTCATTAAATTGTAACTGTCGCTTTTAACTACCTTCGCTTCCTCAATATTTACAATGCTTTTAAGCCAATCTACCTCGATTGTGTCCGCCACGGCAATCACAATTTGCAAATTGAATTTACGCGCTAACATTTGCGCCCCTTCAAAAACGGGCGGTAAAATTTTAATAGCCTCGTCTTTTCTGCTGCCGGGGAAAATAGCAATTATTTCTTTTTCTTTAGTCAAGCCGTATTTATCGAAAAATTCTTCCTTCGACAAAAAATTAAAGTTATTCAATCTTTCAATTAAGGGATGCCCCACGTACGTAGCTTTCACGTTTCGCTCGGAGTAAAACTTTTCTTCGAATGGAAAAACCACAAGCATTTCATTAACGTATTTTTTAATCCTTTTTACTCTGCCTTCTCCCCACGCCCAAACTTGCGGTGAAATGTAGTAAACAATTTTTACTTTTAGTTTTTTTAATTTTTTAGCGAAGTTAAGATTAAACCCCGGGTAATCAATTAAAACAACCAGTTTGATTTTCCTTTCGGCAATAAATTCAAGCAATTTGCTTTGCGCCTTTTTAATGAAAGACAAATGCTTAATTACTTCCACAAAACCCAAAAAAGAAAAATTATTAATATGGTAATTCAATTTAACGCCGGCTTGACGCATTCTGTCTCCGCCAATTCCGTAAACGTTAAGTTGGGGACTTAACCGAAGCAAACTTTTAACTAATTCCGCCCCGTGTAAATCTCCGGAGCTTTCTCCGGCTATTATCATTATGCTATCGCCCATTGGCAAACAAATTAATTAGTATTAAAATTATTGTAATTAAACCAAAAGCCTGTAGCGAACGTTTTTCGGATTTAAATCCGGCTTTAACATTCAAAGGCGGTTGAGGCACGCCGGGGTTTACGTATTTTTTAATTTTGGGAATTAGCGCCGGCACATTCTTTTTGTAGTCTTCGTATTGCTCGCCAAAAGTTCTGGTTAAGTAATCTTCCTCCGCTATTATTATTAAGCGGTATTGAAGGAGGAAGAAAAAGAAAGCCACAATTTGCAAGTAAGGGAATAACGCGTAGGACATTATTCCAACGCCTGTGTAAAGCAAAATGTTGCCAACGTAAAGTGGGTTGCGCACATGCGCAAAAGCTCCGCTAATTACCAGAAAAGTTCCGCCGACTTCGCCGGTTGTCCTTGTTTCGCTGCCAGCGTAAATTACGCCGCCAAGCCTGAAACTTTCGCCAATTAAAGCAACTACAAATCCAATTAAAATGCTTTGCCAAGTAGGACGAGCAAATGCAAGCATTAAGACCAAAAACGGCAATGGCGTGTAACTACGATATTTAAAAATTGTTTTCGAAAGATTTTTCATTCTGTCTCTTTTCTTTTTCCTAAAGTTAAACACTCTCTGCAAACAAGAGCTTAATAGTTAAACATCATCCCAAATTAAATTACTTACTCGCAATTAACCCTGTAAATAAACGGCTCTGCGTTTTAATTGCGCCTGATGTCTTTTTTTAATTTTCTTTTTTTGAGAAAGTTGAACAATTATTTTTTTTACATCGTTGAAATCTTTAAATGGGAAATAGCTAATTCTATTTTCTTCACAAAATTTAAGAAGCGATTTTTTTGCGAAAATAAAATCAACAAATTGCGCCGGACAAGTATCCGAAAGTCCGTCGCCAATGTAGATAGTAATCTCTTCGTCGGCGCTGTTAGCTAAAATATGATTTCTTTTACAATTGGCACAAACCTTGCATTCTTCGTCCGTGTAAGGAAACGAGGGAAGCAATTTTCCGCTTTCAATCTTAAGTTTGTTTGAAAATAATTTCAGGTTTTGCAGGTTGTACTTAGCAAATATTTTGTCGATGTAATAGTCGAAACCATCGCTTAAAACAAAAACGTCGTGACAGGCAACATTGCAATACTCAACAAAGTCGATAAAGGATTTCTCAATTTCCATGGTATTAATAAAAGCGTCGAACTCATTTCGGTCAATAAAATCAGTAGCTTCGCAAAGCATTTCCCATGTTTGCCTCGAAGTAATTTTCCCGGCAATCCAGTCCTGAATAATGTCGTTAACCTTTTCGTTGTCGGCAAATCTTAAAAAGATGTGTTCGCCGACGTCGAGTTTGGTAATTGTTCCGTCGAAGTCCACAAATATTTTAAATCTATTTAAACTGCTTTCCATTTACCTATTTGCTGCTTTTTCTAATTCAGAATTAAATTGAACGCCAACCAATTTGGAAATTCCTTCTTCCTGAATTGTAACGCCGTAGATATTTTCCGCCGCTTCCATTGTTCTTTTGTTGTGAGTAATAATTACAAACTGAGTGTTAACGCTGAACTCCTTAAGCAGCTTGGTGAATCGCGACACGTTAGCGTCGTCAAGTGGGGCGTCGACTTCGTCAAGAATACAAAACGGACTTGGCTTAACCAGATAAATAGCAAACAAAAGCGCCGTGGCTGTAAGCGTTTTCTCGCCCTGGGATAACAAATCAATCGAGGTAGGCCTTTTGCCTTTTGGTTTTGCCGTAATGAATATTTTAGCTTCCAGCGGATCAACCCCTTCTTCCAGCTGCAAGTCGGCTTCGTCGCCAGGATTAAACAGCGTTTGAAAAGTCTTCTTAAAATTCTTTCTAATCTCTTCGAACGTTTCCAGAAAAATTCTTTCCGCCGTCTCGTTTGTTTCTTTAATTGTAGCTATTAAATCTTTTTCGGATTCAAGTAAATCGTTTCTTTGCTGTAAAAGAAAATCGAGACGTTCCTTCTCTTCTTCGTACTCGCTGTAGGCAAGCAAATTAATAGGACCCAAATTTTTTATTTTTACTTTTAGCGTTTGAACCTCGTCTGCAAGGGCGTTGAAGTCGAACGAATCCAGATCGTCGAATTCCTTTAACTCCAGCTCCAACGAGTAAGTTTCCTTAATGTGCTCGACAATATTCTCAAGCTTAAGGGAAAGTTTGTTCCGTTCAATATTTATTTTGTAAATCTCTTCGGAAATTTCCTCTCGGCGCGAACGCAATTCCTTCAGCTTTTCGTCCAAAGAATTAGCTTCCTCTTTTACAGTTTCAAGTTCTCTTTGAATAGTTTGCTTTTCCTCTTCAAGCGCTTGGCTTTGCTCCAACAGTTCGTCGTATTTGCTTTCGTCCTCTTCCAAAATAGCCGAAATGGTTTCAATTGTTTCGCTGGAATTAACAATTTCAACTTTCCGTTTTTCCTCGGTTTGCTCAATGGTTTCAATTGTTCTTTTAGCGCGCTCAATTGAATTGACGTTATTCCGGACTTCCCCCCGCTTTCTTTCCAATTCTAACTTAAGGGAATTTAATTTTTCTTTTCGATTGTTAAATTCGTTTTCCAATTCATTTAAGCTTTCCTCCAATTGGTTAATAGCCGCAAGAGTTTTCTGAAGCCTTGCTTGTTTTTCCTCAATTATTTTAAGCGTTTCCTCGAGTTGGGAATTTAAATTATTTGATTCCTGCGCCAATTTTTGAATTTGTTCCTGAGCGGATTCAATTTCCTCGGCGGCTTTAATTTTTTCGAATTCGAATTGGCTTATTTGTTTTTCAATATTATTTAAGTCGTTCAGCAGTGCTCTTCCCTGCTCGGAAATATTATTTAAGTCAATTTGTTCGAGAGCCTTTTCTTTGGTTTCAATTAATTTCTGAATTTCTTTCAATTTGTTTTCCAATCCCGGCAATTCTTTATTCAGGTTTTCCAGCATCTGCTTTCTTCCGAAAATCGTCTCGTCGAGCTTGGGTTCGGAACCCGCTTCAATAATTCCGTTGCTGGTAACATAATCGCCGTTAATTGTAACAAAATTGAAATCGGGGAATTCCTCAATCCAGCGCAACGCTAAATCCAGTTCCTCGACAATTGCAGTATTAAACAAAATCTTCCGGAAGAAAGGCTCCCATTTTTTAGTGGTTTTAACGAAGTCGAACGCCCAACCAACAAACCCATTGCGTTTAGTGAGCTTCGTGCGCAAACGTTTATCGGCAATGGATTTAAGCCTTAACGAAAGCCCCTTTCTGCCGTTAGTTTTGGAAAGCAAAATAAAGGAAGCTTTGCCAAGGTTGTTTTTGCGTAAATATTCAACCGCTTTTTTGAGGTCGGACAAATCTTCAATTAATAAATTGTTCAGAACATTTTTAAGAGCCGAATTCAAAGCAAAATAATATTTTTCATCGGAACTGCTTCCCACGTCGGAAATTAAACTTTTCTTTTTGGTTGTCCACCCTTCGGTTTCCAGTAAAAGTTTAGAGCCTTTTGAAACGCCCTCCAAATTGGCGATTAAATTCTGAAGGAACTCAATTTTATTTTTAAGATTGTTAATTAACCCTTTAATTTCAAGCTCTTCCTTACGCGCGTTTGCCAATTCCCTTTCCAGCCGGGCTTTTTCCGATTGCTTCTCCTCGAGGAGTTTGTCGCTCTCTTTAATTTTTTCTTTAATGCTCTCTCTTTCAATTTCCAAATCTTCAAGGTAACCGGCGGTTTTGGCAATCTTGTCGGTAACTTTTTTAATTTTTTCGTCGAGCAGATTTATTTGTTTGTTAATCCCGGCTTCTTTTTCAACGATTGTTTGTTTGTTATTTTCAAGCCTGTTTAGTTCTTTTTCTTCTGCGAGGGCGGCTTCTCTTTTGTTCCTAAAATCTCGTTTGCGCTCCTCCAAAGTTTCTCTTTTTTCCGAAATTTCCCTGGTTAAATCCGCAATAGTTTCTTCAAGATTTTTTAAATCGCTTTGAAGGCTTACGTTATTAGCCTCGGCTCGCTCTATTAGATTAATATTGAAATCCTTTTGTTCTGCTAATTCTTCAATTTCTTTTTGGAAACGTTCAATATTGTTTTTTAACGAATTTATTTTTTCCCTGTTGACGGAAATATTTTTCTGAAGCTCGTGCATCTCTTCGCTTAGTTTTGCAAGCTCGCTCCTTTTTTCGGAAAGCCTATTTTCAACGTCTTTTATTTTATTATTAACTTCACTTATTTCAAGTTCAAGATTTTTTGCTTCCTGTTCGCCTTCGGTTTTAGCTTGCTGTAATTGGGCTTCCCGCTCCTTAAGTCTTGCTAAGTCCCGATTGTAAAGGGCAAACTCCCTCTCGGCTAATTCTATTTCTTTTTCTTTAAGGATGCTTTGAATTTGGTTGTACTTATCGGTTTTTTTTGCCTGCCTTTGAAGGGAACGAACTTTCTTTTCGACTTCGGAAACGATGTCGTTAACGCGCGTTAAATCGCTTTTAACGTCGTCTAACTTTTTAAGGGAAAGCCTCCTTCTTAATTTGTATTTGTTAACGCCGGCTGCTTCCTCGAACAAACGTCTTCTTTCCTCGGCTTTATTGCTGAGAATGGTTTCAATCATTTTAAGCTCAATCACGGAATAAGCGTTTGCGGCAACGCCCGTGTCCATGAACAAATTTGTAATGTCTTTCAGACGGCAGATGTTGTTGTTCAACAAGTATTCGCTTTCTCCCGAGCGGAAAATTCTTCTTGTAATTTTAACTTCCGTGTAATCGGTGGGCAGTTTTCCTTCGTCGTTAATTAAAGTAAGCGAGACTTCCGCCATGCCGAGCGGTTTTTTAAATTTCGTGCCGTTGAAAATCACGTT
>JALWSN010000119.1:0-608 GCA_027080245.1 Ignavibacteriales bacterium
CGGCTATTGATGATTTTATCAAATCATTAGAAAAACAAGAGTTGGCAAATTCAGCCGAACTGTATGCCGAAGTTTACAAAGAAGATTCGGAATTAAAAGATTTAACAAACTCAGCAATTGAAAATTGGCCTAAATGAAACCAATTAAAAGAGGGATGATTATTGATATAGATTTAAATCCGGTCAAAGGTTCCGAAACCGGAAAGATAAGACCCTGTGTTGTTGTTACCAATGATGTTTACAATCAAAGAGTCCCTGTAATTCAAGTTGTTCCGATAACCGCCTGGAACGAGAAAAAAGCCCGAATAAAAACCAATGTTTTATTGGAACCATCAAAAGAAAACGGACTTACCAAGAAATCCATTGCCGATTGCCTTCAAACAAGACCAATAGATTACCAATATAGATTAGTTAAAATTCGTGGCAAATTATCAGAAAACAAAATTACCGAAATTGATCGAGCCTTAAAATTAGTTTTTGATTTAATGTAATTGAATTCAAATACAACCGGTAAATAAACCGGTTGATTGAAATGAAATTTTTAATTGTTTTTACCGGGGTAAAATATTTTTTATTGAGGTTCCGCAAACTTGCGGCAGCGTTGAATAC
>JALWSN010000119.1:618-1960 GCA_027080245.1 Ignavibacteriales bacterium
GATTAATTTACCAGTTTCCAATAAAAACTTTATTAAGAACCCCAAAACAGATTTTGAGGAGCATTAAAAAATTTTAATTTGACATTTCATGTTTCAATTGTTAAATTGAAAAAGTTTTCAATAGCTTTTTGAATGCAAGAGGCGATAAAAAATATTAAGCAGAGCAAGCCGGGGTTGTTAATCACAATTCGCGATGAAATTAGAAAAGACGTTAAAAAAGCGGGCGTTTTTAGACTGTTAGGTGGAACTGTGATTCATACTAACAAACCGATTGATAAATTAAAAACGACTGTAATTAATTAAAATAAAATAAGTTATGACGAAAACAATAAAAGGAAGGAATGTTAGCAAAATAAACAATAAAGAAAGGAACGAGCTATGAATACAGTAAAAGACGAAGTTAAATCATTACTTAAGAAACTTCCGGATAATTGTACTATAGAGGATATTCAGTATCATCTATATGTAATTGGAAAAATCCGGAATGGTATTGAAAGGGCAGAAAAAGAAGGGACTGTTTCACAGGAAGATGTGGAGAAACGGTTTAGCAGATGGGCTACAAAATAGTTTGGTCTCCCGAAGCAATCGAGGATCTACAGTCCATTGCAGAGTACATTCAAAAAGATTCTGAGTTTTACGCTCGAGCAGTTGTAACAAAAATTCTTGATGTATCGCGGAGTTTAAAAGACTTTCCTTTGATTGGAAGAATTGTTCCCGAACTTGAAAACGAAAATATCAGAGAACGTTTCGTTTACAGTTACCGTGTTGTTTATCAAATAAAAAAACAGCAGATTCTTATTGTAGCGGTTATTCACGGAAGGCGATTGTTTGAGAATATAATAGAAAGATTTGAAGAATAAGCGCATAACAAATCGCTCCGCCCTAACTCTATTCCACTAATCTTAAGGGGACAAGTTTAAAATTCTCTCTTTTCACGCCCGTTAACATTACTTGACATTTTAATTCATTATCCTTATTTTGAAAAAGTTTTCAAGATATTTTTGAATGCAAGAGGCGATTAAACATATTAAGCAAAGCAAGCCGGGGTTGTTAACCGCAATTCGCAATGAAATGAAAAAGCCGTTAAAAAGCGGGTGTTTTTAGTCTGTTAGACGGAACGAAGTAATGGTTTGTTAGACGGAACGGTGATTCTTACTAACAAACCGACAGATAGATTAAAATAAACTGTAATTTTTTAAAATAAAATAAGTTATGACGAAAATAATTAAAAAGGAAGGAATGTTAGCGAGACAATATCGTCGGGCTAACATGCCGGAAGAGATTGGTTTTCGTCGGGTTAATTAATAGATAGTCCGACCGCAGGCGGTCGGACTATCGGGAG
>JALWSN010000120.1 GCA_027080245.1 Ignavibacteriales bacterium
TAAAACCAGCAAATCGGACAAATACGTTACCCGCAAATTTGTTGATTTGCATCTCCAAATTGGAATTGAAGCAATGACTGAAATCGAGCAAAAAGGCGAAAAAATTAAACATTTCAGATATTAACGGGCTGATTTTAATGAGCCGCCGGGGCTATACCCCTTTCTGGCACGATTTGTGCGCCTATTGTGCGAAGAGAAACAAATTATTTTGAAAATTTGCCGGTTTTAATTGTTTGCAAATTAAAAAGTCTATTAAAATAAAAAAGGCGTTTAGTAAAATGAACAAAAAAGCTTTAATCACCTTGCTTGCAATTTTTAGCTTCATTTTTTTGAGCTTCCATTCGGTTCGCGCGCAGTCGGGCGCGGTTCAAACGGCGGTTAAATTATTTAAATATGTTACCGTCAAAAATTACCGCAAAGCTTCCAAATTAATCGCTTACAAAGGCAGCAATCTTAAAAGAAATCTGAAAACCAGCTACAATTACAACGTTAAATCCGAAAGAAAAAAGGTAGAAAGAATTTGCAAGCGGATTTTCAAGTATTTCAGAATTAGCGATTCTTTCAAAATACTAAAGCGCAAAACTAAAAACTTGAAAAATGGAGGCAGGGAAATTTTCGTCCAATTCAAAAGCGGCAAACAAAAGCTTGAAATTGGTTTCAAGTTTGTGAAAGTTAAGGACAAATATTTGCTTGCGGACATTGACTGAATCTAACTATAAAAAAGCCCGGCGCTTGTTTGGGAAATTAAACGATTCCTTTTTTGCTTTAATTGCATTGCAGGTGGTTCTTGCGATTACGGCTTATTTTGTGAGAGCAAACAATTACTTGCCCTTTCGGCATTGGGGAAAAACCTATTATTATTGGTTGATGCTAATCAATGCCTCGGCGGTAGCCGTCGCTAAAGGGTTTCAGCGGGCTGCCGCGGGAAAGGCTAAAACTTTCCTTGAATTTCCGGACGCGTTAAACCATTTGATGAAAAGAAAAATAGCAATCTACGTCGCTCTTTTCTTGGCGAATGTTGCCAATGTCGCTGTATTTCTTTTTACTAACAACTATTTTTCCGTTGCGCTTTTTGTAATTATCCTGCTTTTGTTTTTTGCTTACAAACCTTTGGAAAAGGAATTCTTAAGCGCCGCAGGAGGATGATTTTTTTTTGATTTAGCCTTCCGCTACTGGCTTTTGTCCATTGTAAAACCGGTGGCGCCGTAAATTAAAAGAATAATTACCGAAATGTAATTCATGAAAGCCCAAGGCATTTTCTGCCGTTAAAATTGATGAAATCCCAAACCCTTAAAACCAAATTTAACTGGCGCATTGAGTTTGCGCCGGGCGTGGGTCATTCTAACAACAAAATGAAAAAATTTGCCGAAAAGTTTCTTTTTTAATTTCCTCGCTTTTAGTATTTTATTTTTCTAAGATTTAATTTTAGAAAAATAAACTTGCGAGGAACGGGATGAGCGGAACGATGAATTCGAACAGCATCAGCAAGCTAAGCGAAAAGGTTAAGGAAAATTACAACAACTTTACCAAAACCGAAAGGCGAGTTGCGGATTATTTGCTGGAAAACGTGAACTCAATTGTTTTCCTTTCCATTCACGAAATTGCGCGCAGGTTGAACGTTGGCTCGGGAAGCATAATGCGGTTGGCGACCAAGCTTGGCTACGACGGTTTTGCTTCCTTGAAAAAAGATTTGACTGCGCTTATTCAGGAAGATTTAACTCCGCTGGACAAATTCAAATTGATGCTCGACGATCCGAACGCCAGTCCGAACACAATCGAACAAATTGCGCGGAACGAAGTTGCAAATATTAATTCACTGGTTAATAATTTTAACGAGGAAAAATTTAACAATATCGTAAATATTTTGAGTAAAGCGGAAAACATTTACACAATGGGGCTGGGGCTTTCAAGCCACCTTGCGAACCTTACCAGTTACATGATGCGAAGAATTGGAATTAAAGCCTTTGCGCTTAACAAGCTGGGCATTACTTTTTCCGACCAGTTGATGCCCGCGGGCAAGAAGGATGTTCTAATTGCTTATTCCTTCCCCAAATATTCGCCAGAAACAATTGACGCCGCTAAATATTTTTACGAAAATAAGGCTAAAGTAATTGGCGTTACAAACAAACTTACCGCGCCGGTTATTCAATATTCCACGGAATACATGCTGGTGAAATCGGACAGCAAATACATTGCGGGCTCTTTGGGGGCTGTAAGCGTTTTAATTTACGCAATAGTAAACGACCTTGCATTGCGGGACAAGCAGAGGGCTAAAAGCGCCATTGAAGATATTATTAAGAAGAGACCAAAGTAACAGCCTTCCCCTTTATTTCAACGCAATTTTTCCTTACTTCAAACTATTTATTTAAATTATTAAACTTGATTTCAGAATATTTGTACGTTGGAGTATCTGCCCGCGTAAGATATTTGTTGTTTAGAAATTTTTACTCCTAATCCAAAGGAGGCGCTTATGTTTGCCAAACTTGTTTTACCCGACATTAAAGAACTAATCGAACAAAAGGATTTAAAATCGATTAAGAATATTTTTCTCAAACTTCAGCCTCAGGACATTTCTGACTTAATTAATAAGCTCGACAAAGATGTTGTCGAACTTGTTTTCCGATTGGCGCCTAAAGATAAAGCGGCGGACGTGTTCGCGGAATTGGAGCCCTCGTTACAGGAATACATTTTAAAACATTTCGTAGATGGTGAAATTAAAAGTTTGCTTTCGGAATTGGACCCGGACGACAGAACCGAACTTTTTGAGGATATGCCCGGCATATTTACGCAAAAACTAATTAGTTACCTTTCGCCGGAGGACAGGAAGGAAGCGCTTGAATTATTAGGCTTCCCCGAAGATAGCGTTGGTCGCCTGATGACACCTGAATATGTCGCGGTAAAGTCCGATTGGACAATAGCAAAGGGATTGGAGCATATTAAAAACTACGGGCGCGACGCCGAAACAATAAATATGATTTACGTAGTTGACGAAAAGTGGAAATTAATCGACGACATTCCTATCAGAAGATTCATTCTCGCCGACAGTAATAAGCCAATTAAAGAAATAATGGATTACTCTGCTATTTTTATTAACGCTTACGAAGACCAGGAAGAAGCCTACAAATTAATTAAAAGATATAATTTGACGGTCTTGCCGGTTGTTGACGACGAAGGAATTCTTTTGGGCATTATTACCGTAGATGACGTAATTGACGTAAACGAGGAAGAAGTAACGGAGGATTTTCAGAAGGCATCGGCTATTGCTCCTACTGAAGAAAGCTACAATACTACAAGTCCAATGTTGCTTTTCAGGAAGAGGATTGGTTGGCTTTTGATTCTTTTGGTTACAGATTTCTTTTCTTCAAGTATTATCGCTCATTACGAGAGCGCTATTAAAGCGGTGGTTGCCCTCGCCTTTTTTATTCCCGTGTTGATTGACAGCGGCGGAAACATTGCCGCACAATCCTCAACCTTAATTATCCGTTCTCTGGCTACCGGTGAATTGACTATTAAAAATTGGTTTAACGTTGTGAAAAAAGAGCTTTTAATTGGCTTGATGATTGGAATTTCGCTCGGATTAATTCTTTACATAAGAGGATTTTTCTGGCGGGGCGGACCAACTATCGGAATGATTGTAGGGCTTTCCATGGTGGGCATTACCATTTGGTCTAACTTGTTGGGAAGTTTACTCCCGATTTTACTAACAAAATTTAAACTTGACCCTGCGGTAATTAGCAGCCCTTTGCTTACAACTGTAGTGGATTCTACCGGTTTGCTTATTTATTTTACCCTTGCGGGATTTGTGTTTCATTTGTCTTAGTGCGAAGTAAATAATTTAGAATAAAATGAAAAATATTGCAAAAAAAGAATTATTCACGAAGATGAGTGGCGGGAATAAAAGGCTGTTTCTTGATTTCATAATTAAAGAATGGCTGCTATTTGCTTCGGCAATAGGTTTTTTAATTACTTCAATTTATTTTAAGAATATCCCGAAAATTTCATCCGCCGAACTCGAAGTAATTATTATTATTACGGTTCTGTTCATTACCGTAAAAGGAATAGAAAAAAGCGGAATAATTCTTCTTCTTGCGCGAAGAATGGAAGCGGGTAAGTTTGTAGGATTGAAACTTGTAATCACAACTTTTTTTCTTTCAATGCTGATTACCAACGATGTAGCTTTAATTATTATTGTTCCGCTAACGCTTTTAATTGAAAGCAGGCGAAAAGATGTTTTAATAATTCTCGAAGCGCTTGCCGCAAATGCCGGTTCGGCTTTTACTCCTTTGGGAAATCCGCAGAACCTCTTTATTTATTGGTTTTACGACGTGTCGGCCAAGAATTTTATCGGCGCTATTTGGATTTTCTCCCTTTCCTTTTTAATAATTTTGATTTTGCTTTCAATATTTCTTAAAACTAACGAAGTAACTTCCGCAAACAAAACAAAAGGCATCGACAAACACGGCAAGTTCTACGTTTTCTTTTTTTTGCTAACTTTAGCCGTTGTGTTGCGACTGCTGCCTTTGTGGATAGTTGGCATTGTACCCTTGTATTCGTTGGCTTTGGACAGACGAACCTTAAAAATAGATTACGGTTTAATATTTACTTTCTTATTTTTCTTCTTGCTGGCGGGGAACTTAAAACTTCTTTTTAATTCGAGCCTCGAAAATTCGGGGCATGTTTTTATCCTCTCGGCTTTTGTTAGTCAATTGATTAGCAATGTTCCTACAACATTGTTGTTTGCTAAGTTCACGGATAAATGGCAAGCTCTGCTGTGGGGCGCTAATGTAGGAGGCTTCGGAAATATTATTGGTTCGTTGGCTAATTTAATTGCTTACAAGCTTTTTATTTCCTCAAAAGACGAAAAAAATATTTTTGCCTTCACTTTTAAATTTCTTGCTCTCGGCTATTCTCTTTTCTTAATAGGGATTCTTCTTTATTTTGTGTTTTTTTAGCGGTTGAACTTCACTTTTTAAGCAATTTAATTCGAGTTGTTATTGGGGAAATTTTAACCAAAATTAATATTCAAAAATCGATTTGGTTTAATTAAATATGCGGCGTTTATTGTTTGCATCATTGTAATTTTTAATTTGGGCTTTACTTTCCCTTTTTTAATAAATTTAAGATTGCCGCCGAAAAAACCGACACAAGAGCTGCAAAAAAATGAAAAAAATTAATGAATATTTGGAACTTGCCCGAACTTAAGTTTGTAAGAATGCCGATAATTTGTAATTCTGTTGGCAAATTGTTTTTGAATACGGGAAATTCATTTGTTTGCAAATAAATTACGGAAGCGCAAAATATGAGTATTGTTGTTGAAGGAATCACAAAAAAATACGGTAACCAGAGGGCTGTAGATCACATTTCCTTCGAAGTTAAAACAGGCGAAATTCTTGGGTTTTTAGGTCCCAACGGCGCGGGCAAAACAACCACAATGAAAATAATCACGTGCTTCATGGCGCCGTCGGACGGGGACGTGAAGGTTGACGGCATTTCAATTTTGGACGACCCGGACGCCGTCAAGAAAAAAATAGGCTACCTGCCCGAAAACAATCCGCTTTACAACGACATGCAGGTTCTGGATTACCTCGAATTTGTAGCCGAACTACAAGGGGTTCCAAAGGATTTAATTCCAAAACGAATTGCCGAAATGGTTAAAGTTTGTGGATTAAACGACGAAAAGCACAAACAAATAGGCGAGCTTTCCAAAGGTTACAAGCAAAGGGTGGGGCTGGCTCAGGCGATGATTCACGACCCGGAAATTCTAATTTTAGACGAGCCTACCACTGGCTTGGACCCAAACCAAATCGTTGAAATCCGTAAGCTGATTAGAGATTTGGGACGGGAAAAAACCGTAATCCTGAGCACCCACATTCTGCCCGAAGTTGAAGCCACTTCCGACAGGATTTTAATTATTAACAAAGGTAAAATTGTTGCCGACGGCACAGCGGAAAGTTTGCGCAAACAGGCAAGCGGAACGGAAGTTCTGAGAGTGGGCATCGAAGGCGCAAGCGACAAGAACGAAGCGTTCAACGCCCTTAAATCAATCGACTCCGTGGCGATGGTGGACTTCGTCGCGGGCGAGGATTTCACGTTCCTTGTTAACAGTAAGGAAAATCAATCCTCCCGCAAGGAAATTTTCAACATGTGTGTCAGAAACAACTGGACTCTAAACGAACTGACGCCAGTTGAAACCAAACTTGAAGATATTTTCAGAGAACTAACAACAAATTAGATTGAAAATGAAACCGATTGTTACTATTGCAAAAAAGGAACTTAAAACATTTTTCGACTCGTTAGCCGCTTACGTTTTAATTTCCGTATTCCTCGGACTTAGCGGATTTTTTACCTGGCTTTTTGGCTCGGATGTTTTCTTCATCGGACAAGCCACCTTGCAACCGTTCTTTTCGGTAGCTTACTGGACGTTGTTCTTCTTCATTCCCGCCATTACAATGAAAATGATTGCCGAGGAAAGAAGAAGCGGCACGCTGGAGTTGCTGCTTACAAAAGCCGTTTCGGATTGGCAGGTAATCTTGGGAAAATTCCTCGCCGCCATTACGCTAATTTTAATCGCTCTTTTGCTAACCCTGCCTTACTATGTTACCGTTTGGGCTTTGGGTCCCATTGACCACGGCGCGGTCTGGACGGGCTACTTAGGCACAATTTTAATTAGCATGGTTTACATTAGCATCGGGCTTTTTGCAAGCAGCGTAACCAAAAATCAAATTGTGGCTTTTCTTACGGCGCTCTTCATTGGCGTCTTCTTTGTGATTATTTTCGATGTTTTGGCCGGCAACTTTACCGGATTTCTGGGCGAGTTGTTCAGCTTTCTTAGCATCTCGACCCATTACGAATCAATTTCGCGCGGCGTAATTGATTCCAAAGATATTATTTATTTTCTCTCGGTTACTTATTTGGGACTTTTCTTAGCTCAAATTTCATTGTCAAAAAGAAACATTGTAGAGTAGAAAAAGGCTATGTTAACAAAAAAGAAAATTCAAACGACGATTTTACTTGTAATTGGAATATTAGCCCTTGTAAATATTCTTTCTTACAGGTTCTTCGAACGGCTTGATTTTACCGCCGACCACCGCTACAGCCTTAGCGACGCAACCAAAAACATCTTGAAAAACTTGGACGCGACGGTTACGGTGACGGCGTATTTTACGGAAAATTTACCGCCCAGAATTCAAGCCGTGCGCAACGATTTTAAGGATTTGTTAATCGAATACGTTAATTATTCCGACAATCAAGTTGTGTACGATTTTGTAAATCCCAACAAGGACACAAAGACCGAAATGGAAGCTCAGCGAGCGGGAGTAAGGCCGATAATGATTAACGTTCGCGAAAAAGACCAAATGAAACAACAAAGGGCTTACCTTGGCGCGGTAATTCAATACAAGGAAAAGAAGGAAACCATTCCGTTCATTCAACCGGGAACGGCAATGGAATACGAGCTGACTTCCGCAATTAAGAAACTAACTGTTAAGACCAAACCCGAAGTGGATATTTTACAAGGGCAGGGCGAGCCTTCGTTGAGCGAGCTGCAACAACTGCACGACCTGCTTAACGTAATGTACCATGTGAAAGAGCTAACGTTTACGGACACTTCCGGCGTTCCCGAACAGACGAAAGTTTTAATGATTATCGCCCCGCAGGATTCGTTCAAACAAAGGGATTTCAAATACCTCGACGAATTCGTAAAACGCGGCGGTAAGGTTCTTGCCGCTCTTAACCGCGTTAACGGCGATTTGCAAAAGCAACAGGGAACGGTTCAAAAAACAAACATTTTCGATTGGATTAAAAAATTCGGCGTTAAGGTGGACAAGGATTTTGTAGTGGACGTAAATTGCACGAACGTAATGGTTCGCCAGCAGCAGGGAATGTTCATCATGAACACGCCCGTTCGCTTTCCCTACGTGCCGATAATCACACATTTTGCCAAACACCCTATTACC
>JALWSN010000121.1 GCA_027080245.1 Ignavibacteriales bacterium
ACCTGAAAAAGGGCGTTCAAAGCCACCAACCCCGCGGCTAAATCGGAATCCCCTTTTGCCAAATCGTTCCACACCAGCACCATTGCAATGCAGCGCGCCAAGCCCACAAGTATTACTCCAATCATCATTCCGGGCTTGTCCGGCAGCAACAAAATTGCAAGCAGGAACATTACGAGGGGACCTAAAATCCAATTTTGAAACAAGGAAAGTCCCAGTAATTTCGGATTTCTGAAAGCCACGGGCAATTCTTCGTAACGCACTTTTGCCAGCGGGGGGTACATCATTAAAATTAATCCAACCGCAATGGGGATGTTTGTCGTGCCGGAGCTAAGCGAGCTCCAGAACCTGGAAATCCCCGGGAAAACGTAACCCGCAAAAACTCCAACAAACATTGTAATGAAAATCCAGAGCGTGAGGTAACGATCGAACACATTTAATTTGCCGCTTACTTTTTCCATTTTGTCTCCGTTTTAGTTGCAGAATATTATTTTACTTAGCCGCGTCTTCCAGCCAGTGAATCAGCGTTGATTTCGTTGGGATTTTACCCATCGAAAGCACCCTGTTATTAACAACTAACGCAGGCGTCATGAAAACTCCCCACTCAGCAATTTCATCCAGATTAGTAACGTTTTGAACATTTGCCTGAAGATTTTTTTCCTTCACCACTTCGTCGCAAAGGGCTTTCAACCTCAAGCAGTTAGGGCAACCTGTGCCAAGTACTTTAATGTCGAGCATTTTAATTTTCCCTCAAATTTGTTTTGTAAAAATTCCAGAATGTGTTTTTAATTTCGTCCCTGATTTTCCTGAAAACTTTCAATCTTTCTTCTTTCGAGCCTTTGGCTTCGGCGGGGTCTTCGAACCCCAAATGGATTCTGTGGCGAACCTTGCCCGTAAAAACCGGGCAGGTTTCCTTTGCGCTGTCGCAAACGGTGATTACGTAATCGAAGGCTTGCTCCAAAAACTCTTCCACATTTTTTGTTTTATTTGCGCTGATGTCCACGCCTACTTCTTGCATTACTTCAACGGCTAAAGGGTGAACTTTTGCCGCGGGATTTGTGCCCGCCGAATAGACTTCCAAGCCTTCGTCGAAAGATTTCAAAAAGGCTTCCGCCATTTGACTTCTGCAACTGTTGCCCGTGCAGAGAACAAGAATTTTATTTGACATTGATTCTATTTCCTTTCCCGAAATTATTTGAGTATTTCTTTTGTTTGATTTTAATTCTCGATTAGACAGCTCTTTAAACAAAATTCAAATTGAATTTAATCATTTAAAATATTTTCTCCTTGTTTTTTCAGGCAAAGTAAGCGCCGAAAACCAATCCCGTAAAAGTAGCCATCACAACCACAAGCGAAACATAAACAATAGTTTTCTGAGTTCCAATAACCTTGCGAATAACCAACATGTTCGGAAGGGAGAGCGCGGGTCCCGCCAACAGCAAAGCCAGCGCCGGTCCCTGCCCCATTCCGCTGTGCATTAAGCCTTGCAAAATGGGCACTTCCGTTAAAGTGGCAAAGTACATGAACGCCCCGACAATTGAAGCAAAGAAATTGGAAAAGAGCGAATTTCCCCCTACGAAAGTAGTAATCCAGCTTTGGGGAACAATTCCATGCCCGCCTCCCGGGCGACCGAGTAAAAATCCCGCGACAAGAACGCCCGCGCCAAGCAGAGGCAAAATTTGTTTAGCCAAATCCCAGCTTTCGCCAAGCCATTGATTTGGTTCGTCTTTGGCAAAAGAAAGCAGCAAGGTTAAGGCAACAATTGCAACCGAATAGGGGATTAAAGGATTGTCGCCCCAAAGGATGGCCGAAGCGGCTACAGCCACAACGGCAACCGCCGTCCAGATTTTATTTATTTTCAAAATGAAGACAAGCGAGACGGCTAACGCCAGCCCGAATGCGGCGGTAATTTGCCATTTGTAAAGGGCTACCCAGTAGAAAAATCCCGTTTCGCCGGCGGGTTTTCCCCAAGTGGCAAAAACAAGAATTCCAACCAAAATGAAAAAATGAACCGCCGTTTGCCACATTGGTCTGTCTTCCGGAATGTCCGGCATTGCCAATTGAGCTTTGGCTTTTTCAGCCTCCTCTTTTTTGTAAATGAATTCTATTATTAAGCCAATCACAATGCTGAACACCACCGCTCCTATTACGCGCGCCACGCCAAGCTTGAAGCCAAGAATTCTTGCGGTTAAAATAATTGCAAGAATGTTTATTGCCGGACCGGAGTAAAGGAAGGCAATTGCCGGTCCTAACCCGGCGCCTCGCTTGTGAATGCTTGTAAACAAAGGCAAAACTGTGCACGAGCAAACTGCCAAAATGGAGCCTGAAACGGAAGCCACAAGGTAAGCCAACCATTTTTTTGCTTTTGCTCCAAAATATTTCACAACCGAAGCCTGACTGATGAACACGGCTATTGTGCCGGCGATGAAAAAAGCCGGCACAAGGCAAAGCAACACGTGTTCTCTGGCGTACCATCTGGTTAGTTCAAGAGCGTCGTAAATTGCCGCGTCAAAATTTTTACTGCCCAACGGCATGAAATAAGCAAATAAGAAAAAGGCTACAATCCACAAAAAGCTTTTGTACTGTTCTTTCCAATTCATGTTTGTCTCCACAATTTAACCACAGCAGGAAGCGGCGGAATTTTTAGCAAAATCTATTTGTATTTTCTCGGAAATTATTGAATTGCACTTTTGCAAAAATTCAATCAATTCCTTTTGAGCGCTTAAATATTTCAGTAACGCCGGGTGTGAATTTATTTTTTCCTGAACGCTTTTCAATTCTTCCAAAGCTTCGGCGTTCCCGTTAGTTTGATTTTTTAATCTTGCGAACTGAATTCTCAAATTTCTCAACTCGCCGTCGTTGTTGTAATCGTTAAGCGCCACAATGAAATTGTTGTAAATGCCTGTGGCTTTTAACGCCCCGGCAAATTCTTCGGCTTTTAATTTTAAGTTTTCGTTAATCATTTTTTGTTTCCTTAATTTTTTGCAAACGCCGCAAAGTCGAACATCAAGTTTGCCGATATTTCGGCGTTTAATTCCTTCAGAAAATTAATGAATTCCTCTTGAGCTCCAAGCAATTCGCTGAATATCGGATTGCTAAGCAGTTGCCGTTGAAGTTCCCTTAACTGATTGACCAATTCAATTTGTTCAACGTTGCTTTGTTTTAATATCTGGTATTCTCGGTTAACGGAATAAAATTTGTCGTAAAGCTTTCGCGTTGGCTCGTCTTCTAAAAATTTCCGTTTGGCAGTCAAATATTTCTTGCCTTTTTCTGAATTCGATATTTCCAGAGCAAGCTCTTCAGCCTTTTGTAACGTAAATTGTTTTAAATCCTCCATTTCCTTTCCCGCATGTTTAATATTTCGTTAATAAACGAAATGTTCTTTTAAAAAAATTAAGCGCAAGTAATCAAATCGTTCCTGTTCTGAACTTTTTTAACGTCGGACCTAATTTGTTCGTCCTCGTTCAGCCAGCTTTCGAACAAAGGCAGCATTTCTTTCCAGTAAACCGTTACGGGCGATTTTACCAATTTGTAATAAACCCACTTGCCTTCTTTGTCCGAATATATTAGCCCCGCGTCCTTCAACGCCGAAAGATGCTGAGAGACGGTTGAATTAGCAAGCTTAAGAATGGCTGTAATTTCGCAAACGCACAAATCGCTTTTTTCCAACATTTTCAGAATTCTAATTCTGTTGGGATCGCTTAGCGCTTTAAATATTTTAACTAATTCTTGCATATTTTTATTTCGTTATTTACCGAAATGTAAAAAGAAATAAAATTAAATGCAAAAAATGAATCCTTCTTTGGAAAAAAGATTTTCGGCTTTGCAAAAGAATGGCTTTGCTTGCTTTTTAACTTTCAATAGTTCATTCTTTCGCCAAACATTTTGAACTTCAGTAAAGTTCACAAAACATTTAACCGCCGTTAAAAACAAATGGTTCGCATTTGCATTTTAATATTTGTATTTTGGCAGGCGATATTATTTGGCAATTAAAAAATCAAATTAAGTTTTCAAGCTATTCCGATGCTAAATTTATTTTTAATTCTTTTAATTAATCTTCAAACGCATTCGTTTAATTTCACGCCAAGGCAGGATTCAATTTTGCAAAGCGGGATTAAACAAATTTACAACATTCAATTTGAAGAAGCCGAGCAGACATTCAAACAGTTCGTTAAAAAATATCCGCGCAATCCGGCGGGCAGGTTTTTTTACGCGATGGTTGATTGGTGGAAAATAATGTTGGATTTGCAACAAACAAAATACGACGAAGACTTTATTCACAGACTTAACGTTTCAATTGATTTTTGCGATTCTTTGCTGGAAGAAAACTCAAACGACGTCGCGGCGCTTTTCTTCAAGGGCGGGGCGCTTGGCTTCCGCGGCAGGCTTTATTCAATAAGGCATGAATTTTTGAAAGCCGCGCTGGACGCAAAGGATGCTGTTCCGTTAATTGCAAAAACTCGAAAATTAGCGCCCGACAACAAAGACGTGGAGCTTGGCTTTGGAATTTACAATTACTACGCAGTGGCAATTCCCGAAGAGTTCCCTTTCATTAAGCCCATGATGATTTTCTTCCCGGGCGGCGACAAACAAAAAGGGCTCGAACAGCTAAAAGACGTAGCCCTTAACGGGCATTTCGCAAAATACGAATCGATGTTTTTTGTAATGCTGGTTTATTACCAATTCGAAAAGAATTACGATTCGGCGTTCGTTTACGCAAAAAAACTCCACTTGCTTTTCCCAAACAATCCTGTTTTCCACAAATACGTTGGCAGATGCATTGTTCACCAAGCCAACTGGATTCAGGCGGGCGAAATATTTAAAGGAGTGTTCCGGAAATGCCGGATGAATTTTGCCGGCTACAACGAAAAAACCGAACGCGAGGCGGCTTACTACGTTGGCAATTGGTACAAAATTGTCGGCTTGTACGATTCCGCGCTCGTTTATTTTAGAATAAGCGAGCTGCTTTCGGAAAAGCTTGACGCTCGGAAGCCTACCGGGTTCCTTGCAAATTCTTTGCTTTATCTCGGAATGATTTACGACGCCCTGGGGAAACGCGAGCTTGCCTTAGAAAAATACAAAGCAACGCTGAAAATAAAGGACTTTAAAGGAACGCACAAATTGGCGCAAAGATATTTAAAAAATCCTTACAAAAAATGACCTTCCGTTTTTTGCAAAACTCTGGGAGACGTCGTCCGGTTAAAAATCCAGCCCCATTGAAATGTAATATTTCGGCGCGCTGAATTTTTGCAAATCGTAGGACCACGCAACGTCAATTCTCCAGAGGAAGGCAAAGTAAAATCTAATTCCGAAGCCCGTTCCCACAAGCAAGTCCTGCGTAACGGTTTTACCGTTGGGAAGGGAGGAAATAAATTTGAGGGATTTGAAATCGTTCCACGCCGAGCCGGCGTCAACAAAAGCCACGCCTAAAATATTCTGGAACGAAATGGGCAGCGGACCTGTTACAAGGTAGCGAATAAAAGGAAAACGCAACTCAAGGTTCAGCAGGGAGTATTTCGTTCCGATTTGCTGGGCGTAATCGTAGCCGCGTAACGGCAGTCCCGGAGTCAAAAACGCAAAATCGCTTGCGTTGGTAATTGGCACGTTGCCGGTGGCGAAATTTCTGTTAATCCAGTAATCCACTCCGCCAACGAAGAAATGCTGCGGATTAGCGCCGCCCGAGATTCCTCCGGAAAATCTGAAAACGAAAGAATTGTCGAAAAAGAATCTAAAATATTTCCGGTAATCCCAGGTAATTGAGTAAAAGCTCATTTCCTTGTTGAAAAATCCCGGATTGCCGAAGATGGTAAGATTGTAGCGCGTTCCTTGAATTGGGGAAGTGTAACCCCAGAAAGTATTGTCGTGCACAAAGCTCACGCTTGGAATCAGGTAATGGCGCTTTTCGGTTGGAACGGAAATGTTGTCCAGATTTTCAGCCGTAACGTTGAACCAACCAAGAGAGCCGTCGATACGGTAAAAGCGGTTGAATGGGTAGCTTGCGCCAACAACTGCGCCGTAATTCCGGAATCGGTACAAATCGGAGAAGAAATAATTTCCCACGTACAAAAATCTTGCCGTGTGGAACGCTTGGAAAGACCAGTCCGTTCTGTTGGCAAGGTAATAATAGGAAAGTCCGTAATCGCTGTTTTTCAAATCCAATTGCATGCTTGTAACGCCAATTAATCTGTGATTGCCCAGCACGTCGCTAAAGGCAAGCACTGTGGTTCCAAGCAAGCCGTAAAGAGTGCTGTAGCCGGCGTTTGCATAAACAATGTCCGGGGAAAAATCCACTTTGTATTTTTTTACCAAATAATTGCCTTGTTTGTCTAAAAGCGGACGGAACAGCCTCTTTCTTTTTTCGGCGATTGAAATTGAATCTCTTCTCAAATTTCTTCCGAAAACGTAATGCGTGTAATCGCTTTTCGAAGTGTCGTTTTTAGCGCTTGGCTCAACGTAATTGCCGGCAAAAATTTCAATTTTCTTGTTCGTGGAATCCTTCAAGGTATCCTTAACAGCTACAATGGAATCAACCGTTCTTAACGAGGCGGAATCCCTAAAAATTTGGCTTCTTTCTTTTCCGGGATTCAGCAAACTTGCCATGAAACTTGTGTTTTTTAGCTTGTTAACCGGTTTTAACTTGAACGGTTCTGTCAGTAAAAACAGATTGTACCCCCTGTTAAATAAGCTTGAAAAGACCAATTTGTTTGCGTCTTTATCCACACTAATTTGATCGATTCCGTTTAATGAATTGGTGAGGGGGTAGGCCGGGAGCTCGGCAACTGACTTTACAGTATCGGTAGAAGTAAGGACAATTCTTTTCTTGTAGAGATTGAAAATTCCGTTCCTGTCGCTTACGAAAATCATGTATTTCCCGTCGGGCGAAATTTGTGCGTTTCGCTCGGAACTTAATTTCCAGTCTGTTAATCTCTCAATTTTTTTTGTGGTTATGTCAATCGAATAAAGATCGAGCTGTTTAAAATTGTGATTGAACATGTCGAAGTCCGGGGGAATGTCCTTGGCGGACAAATATTTACCTCTGTCCGAAGAGAAAAATATTTTTTTCGAATCGGGAGACCAGCTTGGTTCGGAATCGCTAAAAATATCGTTGGTCAAATTAATTAGCTTTTTTGTTTTTAAATTGTAAATGTAAACGTCCGATTGAAATCCGTTCTGCCCGATAAAAGCGATTTTATTGCCATCCGGCGACCAGCTGACCGAAGAGATTCCTTCCATGTGGAAAGGCAGTTCGGTGTACTCGTCTGTTTCCGTGTTGATTATTGAAATGTCGTCGAAACCGCTGCTTTTGCCGGCAAGGGCTATTCGGACGTTGTCCGGCGCCCAAGAAATCGAGGGGAAAAGGACGTTCAATTCCTCGAAGTCGTTTTCCTGTCCGCTTTCAACAACTTTTTTTACTTCCTTTGGGTTGTCGGCGTTCATCACGTAAACGTCAAGGAAAATGTCGCGGTCGGAAATAAAAGCAATTTTGTCCCCTTGCGGGGAAATTGCCGGGCTGGTGTTGTAAAAGCCGAAAGTTTTTTTTGCATGGGTAAGGGCTTTTGCAAATTCGGAAGGGTCTTGTCTTTCGGCAATTTCGGGCCAGTAAACTTTTTTAAGGGCTTTTTTCCAATGGTCGTTTAACTCCTCCAAATTAATCTTAAGCGTTTTCTTCAAACCGCCTTCCAGGCTTCCGGAGCCTTTAATATTGCTAACGAACTCGGCAATTTTGTCCTTGCCGTAGGTATCCGCAATGTATTTAAATAGGGATTGTCCGCCGCGGTAAGCGAAGTAACCGCTAAGCCGGTTAATGTCCGGCAGGTACTCGTTAATAATAGCGTCGCGAATAAATTGGTCGGAGTTGGTTTCCCATCCGGAAGAAAGGTATTCCGCAAGCCCTTCGTTAAACCAAAGCGGAAGATTAAGTTTGATCCCACGCGAAATCATGCTTTGCA
>JALWSN010000122.1 GCA_027080245.1 Ignavibacteriales bacterium
GCCTGTCTTCGAATTGTATTTAATCAATCTTAAATGATTTTGGTCTCTATTTAAAATTGCAATGTAAATGAATTTTTCCCGCGGTCCCCACGTCACGCAAGTTAAGTAATGGTCCTTTGGCTCGCCCGTCTTAAGAAAAACAGTCTTTTGATTTGCCAGCGAATAAACGCCAAGCGTAACTTGTTGGCTTGTTTGACCCGCCATCGGGTACTTTACCATTTGAACCGTAGCCGGCCGGGTTGTTAAATTTAACACCGGGTAATCGCTAACCATTGTTTCGTCTTTGCGGTAGAAAGCAATGTAATTGTTACGCGGCGACCAGAAAATGCCTTTGTTGATTCCAAATTCCACGCGGTGAACAGTGTGCCCGTTAACAATTCCGGGATTGTCGTCGTGAGTGATTTGGTAAAATCTGCCGTTGGCAAAAGCGTAAAGATTATTTTTTATTGTGAAACTTACGAATTTATTATTGGGCGCAATTTGAAGATTTTCGTAGCCTTTTAGCATTCGCGCAACAATTTCAGCGCGGTTAGTTTTTAAGTTAAAATGAACGAGTAAAGTGTCGTCCACGAATTGAATTTTCCGGGACGAAAGCCAATGGAATCTCGGGAAATATTTCAATTTAGGGATGTTGGCTTTCTCCAACGAGGAATTTAATTGCCTTAAGGAAAGAATCGCCTTGGTACTTCCGTTTTTAATGTCAATCCTTTCTAAAATTGTTTTCCCTTTTTCTCTTTTAATGAATGAAAGTGAATTTTCGTTGGAAACCCATTGAAGCGCGTTCAATCTGCTTGGCGCTAACGAATAATAAGAATTGAAAATAATATCGCGAGTGGTAAAGTTTTTCTTCTGAGCAAAGGCGCCCGAGAGAAACAAAACTAAAAAAACAAAAACTTTCTTTTTCATTGTCTTCCTCAAATTATTTTGAACGGATTATTGCAAAAGTAAAATGAAAAACAGAGCTTTCAAAATTATTAGAAGAATGCTTCTGAAAATACGGAATTGGATTACAGAAGAAATTGATTCTTGTAGCGCAGATTGGTTTTTCGCGTAGCGGAAAACAATCTGCGAAAATGTCGGACGTGCAATAAATTTGTGAAAAAAGAAGATGAGAAATCAACAATCTTAAATTGACACTCAATGAAATAAAAAAACGCCCAACAATCCAATTATGCATTCATCCAACAATGCGCCCCCCTAAAATTTATTCCTTGAAAGAAAACAGCACTTTTAAATATTAAAAAGTCGTTTTATCCCAATCGTGACTTTTGTAGCGCAGATTGGTTTCCGTCCTGCAAGCAGCGGGACGGAAACAATCTGCGAACTCACATCCGACCCAAATGAAATGCTAATTTTTCTTCCAAAAGCTTAAAGCCATTGGCTACGTAATATTGCCGCCATTCCGGTTCCAATACTGAACCTAAGGTAACCTTGAAATCATTTGGTTTGAATTTTTTTAATTTTTTCTGCAACGTTTTGCTTTCTTCTTTCGACAAGTTTGGTAAAGACGCGCCCCTGCGCAGAAGGAACTCGATGTCAAAAGCATCGCGAATTTCATTGCGTTGCTTTAAAGCTTCTATTTTATTGTTAAGCGTTTGTTGCAAAGAATGGGCTTTTAACAAAACCTGTTTGTTGCTGAAACGTGAAAAAGCAATCTTTTCTTCGTAATCCCAATCTTTTAGTTCGCGGCGGATTTCAATTTTAAGTCGCTTGGGGAAACGACCTGCGCGCAATTCCATTAAAACCGTAAAATGTTTGATTTGTGAATCTGTTATTTCGTAATCCTTTTCGAATATCCCTACAAGTTTTTTCATTAACTCCCGGTCATCCGAAACTTTTGATTTCCAGAAATCCAAATCAGCGGAGTAACGCGGTAGCTCATGGCACAACCTCAGCATGGTGCCGCCGCCAAAAATCAAAGATTCCAGCAGGCGCGAACGCTTTAAATG
>JALWSN010000123.1 GCA_027080245.1 Ignavibacteriales bacterium
CTAGCCACACAGCCCTTGTTTCGTGCAACAATTGCGCAAATAAACCTATCTGAAAAAAGAAAAAGAATGCAAGGGTAATCCTACTTAACATTAAAAAATTCTTCCGCCTTTCTTACAGAATTAAGAATAATTTCATTGGGAACGTCTACGTCAATAATTACGTCGCTTATTTTTCTCAGAAGCACAAATTTAATCTTTTGTCCACGATTCTTTTTGTCCTTTAATAGCAAGGGAATGAGCTCGTTGTGTTTAATTTTACTTAATTTTATTAAGCTTTTCAGCTCTTCAAAAATAGAAAAATAATCATTCAAATAATTTTTTTTAATCAATCCCAATTCTTCCGAAATAAACAAAGAAGCAACAATTCCAAAAATAACCGCGGCGCCGTGTTTAATCCCGTGGTTCTGCTCAATTTCCAACGCATGAGCTATTGTGTGCCCTAAATTTAATATTTTTCTGTAGCCACTTTCTTTTTCGTCTTTTTTCACAACGCTTGCTTTTAACCTTACCGAATCCACGATTAGACGTTTTAAAATTTCTGTTTTCAAATCAAAAACCGCTTTAATGTTTCTCTTTAAGAACAAGAACAAATCTTCGGAAAAAAGGAAAGCGTATTTAATTATCTCACCAAGTCCGCAAAGCAATTCTTCTTTCGGTAATGAATGCAGAAAATCCAAATCAATAATCACCGCTTTCGGTTGGTGAAAAGCTCCAATTAAATTTTTGCCTTCGTAAAAATTAATCCCTGTTTTTCCTCCAATTGAACTGTCGACGTCGGCAAGTAAAGTAGTCGGAAAGTTAATGTAAGGAACACCCCGCATAAAAACGGCTGAGGCAAACCCAACCACGTCGCCAGTAATGCCGCCACCAATAGCTAAAATCAATGTGTCCCTTCCGAACCCCCTGTCAATCAAGCTCTTTAGGATTTCCATTAACTTAGCGAAAGTTTTATTTCCCTCTTTGGCCTGAAATTTAAATAAATCTTTTTCCGAAATATTTAATTGAAAAAAAAAGTCCTCTAATTTTTGTTTGTGGTAATCAAACAATTTTCCGTCGACTATCGTAAACAACCTTTTCGAGCCTTGAAGTTGCCTAACGAACTCAACATTTCTTAAAACGCCGTTTGCTCCTATCACCACTTTGTAAGTTCCCGACGAAGCATTAATTTCAATTTCCTTCATCAATAAAACCTCTGATTTTATTAGCCAAAACGTCTATCGACTGCCCGAAACTCATATTTTTAGGCTCAAAAACAACGTGCGCTTGCATGTAATACTTTTCTCTTTCACTAAGCAACTTTATTATCTCCTTTCTTAATTCCTTTCGATTTCCTTCAATTACAAAACGCTTAACCAAAGGTCTGTCAAGCTTTCGCTTTAATCTGTTAAAAATTTTGTTCGGACTAACTTTAACGTAAACAAGCAAGCCGCGCTCAAGGCAGAATTCAAGATTAGCTTCGTCAATCACTGTTCCTCCGCCAAGGGAAATTACGGAGAAATCTTTTTTCGAAATTTCATGCAAAGTCCGGGTTTCAATTTTTCTGAAATATTCTTCCCCTTTTTTTTCAAATATTTCAACTATTTTCTTTTCTTCTTTGTTTTCAATTTCCAAATCGAGGTCGTAAAAACTCCACCCCAGCACATTTGCCAAAACCTTGCCAAGCGTTGATTTTCCGCTTGCCATAAATCCGCAAAGGTAAATTATTTTTCGTTTTGAATTCATTAACTTTTTCCAAATTAACAAATATAAAATCTTTTTAATACAGATGATAAAATTAACACGGAAAAATTATTTAAATTCAGAGATTAAATGAAATAGAAATTTACAAACAAAAGGAATATTTTTGAGCATGAAACTCAATAATTATTGGCGTTAATTGAATAAGTAAACACGAGGTAGAGAAATGGCAATCATCAGACCATTTAGAGCATTGAGA
>JALWSN010000124.1 GCA_027080245.1 Ignavibacteriales bacterium
AAAGCGAGACCTTATTAATTTACCGATGCATCCATGCAGTTATCCATTTTTAGTTCCGATCCGCTTGGGCTCTATTTTTCGTTGTTGTTTGTTGTTCTCAAAACCAAACTGCGTTCCTTGCGCTCTCTGGGTGGGGGAATTTGAATTTTCATTAATCATATCTAAAGTTTTTTTTATTGAATGCGATAATAATACCAGAATAAAATCCGTAAAAGAGTGAGAGGATAAAATGAAAAATCTAAAAAACTTATCGTTGAAAGGAACGTTCAAGTTATTTACCGGCGCGATAATATTTTTTGTGTTTGTAATGTATTCTATTAATTCGACGCGGGTAAGCAAATTGAACGCTCGAACTAACGCCGCCTTACTAAAAGCTAATTTTCTTAAAATGGACTTAGTTTTCCGTAGGTATTTAAAATCGTCGGACGAATATTTAGTAAGCGAGTTCAACGTTGCCAAACAAAATTTTAATAATGTCAAAAATGAACTTAGCAAGGACGAAGTTGCAAAAATAGCAGCTTCGTTTAAGGAATACGTCAATTTATTCGACGCCGCTCAAACTGTCAAATTGCAGCAAACTGGCGTGGACAAAGCCGACGAACTTTCGGCTCAAATTTTACAGAACCTCGAAAATCTTCAATTATCTTCCTCAAAGGCCGCTAACGCCTGGAATACTATTTTCACCTTATCATTTTTAGCATTTTTGGTTTTAATATTCGGTTCGCTTTACACGTTAGCTAAATTCACAAATAAACCAATCGAGAAACTTAACGAAGCTATTGAAAGTTATCTAAACGGAGACGTAAAGGTTCGAGCCGAAATAATGCGCAACGACGAAATAGGGAAATGCGCCGAAGCGTTCAACAAAGTGGTTCGCAAAACTAATTTACTGACCGCTTACCTGGACAAGCTTCCTACGCCCGTTCTTGTAATGGACAAAGATTTTAATGTTGTTTACATCAATAAAGTTGGCGCGGATTTGGTTGCACTTTCTCAGGAAGAAGCTCATGGACGGAAATGCTACGATTTAATGCACGCCGATCATTGTAGAACGGAAGAATGCAGGGTTCACCAAGCGATGCGCGACAGGGCGGTTAGGGGGGCTGAACAAGTTGCGCGTCCTAACGGATTGAAACTCGACATCAAATACATCGGCTCGCCAATATTCGACGAAGAAAATAATGTGATTGGCGCTGAAGAATTCGTAGCGGATATTACTAATGTAAAAGAGCAAGAAAGGTATCTCGAAGAAAGCGCTAATGAAATTTTTGAAGCTTTAACTAAAATTGGGCTGGGCGATTTTACCGTAGATGTTAACGTTGGCAAAAACGGAGACGTAATTGAACGGCTTTCGAAGGCTGTAATGCAAACAAAAGAAAGAAATAAACAAATGCTGCTTCAGATAAAAGAAGCGGTAGAAGCTACCGCCAGCGCAAGCACAGAAATCTCCTCCAGCGCCGAACAGTTAGCCGCAGGCGCCCAGGAACAAAGCTCGCAAACGTCCGAAATAGCCGGCGCAATGGAACAGATGAGCAAAACTATTATTGAAACAACCCAAAACACTTCGATAGCCGCGGAGGTTTCCAAAGAATCCGGGCAATTCGCTGAGGAAGGAATTAAGGCGGTTTCGGAATCCATTAAAGGAATGAACAAAATAGCGGAGGTAGTAATTTCCGCTGCAGACGTAATTCAAAATCTTGGCGACAACAGCGAGAAAATCGGAGAAATTATCAGTGTAATCGACGAGATAGCCGATCAAACCAACTTGCTTGCTTTGAACGCAGCAATAGAAGCGGCACGGGCAGGTGAGCATGGACGCGGGTTTGCAGTTGTTGCGGACGAGGTTCGCAAACTTGCCGAAAGAACTACTAAAGCCACCAAAGAAATTTCCGAAATGATAATTCAGCTTCAAACGGAAACTCACCAAGTTGTA
>JALWSN010000125.1:0-1513 GCA_027080245.1 Ignavibacteriales bacterium
CAAAAAATCCAGAGTGTTCTTTATCTTTTTCCTTTAAGAAGTTTTTTAAAATTCTTATGTTAAATTTAAAATTTTTATCGATTATGTCTTTTTCTAAAAATTCGGGGATGGTGAACCAGAAACCCTGAGTTTCAAATTCTCTGGTCATTTTCTCTTCTTCGTGAAAAAATACTTCATCAAGTTTTCTATCTTTTTCTAAATCTCTTACAGAATATCCTAAAACTGTGGTCTTTACATTAACTTTTCCTTTAAAAAGCTCAATTTTTCCTATATTTTTATATCTTTCAATTTCTATAATATCGATAAATGATTCTTTTAAAGGTTCTGTAATATAAGAAACATTAGATTTTACAACGTATACGGTTTTTTCTTTCTGGTCAACGTGTTCAACAACAAACTTTTCTCCGTTATGTAGATATATAGCTCCAGTATGTGCCTCATATAAAAGAATATCTTCAGACATATCTCCAATAACTTTATTTTTTACAGTTTCAACTATTTTATAACTGTTTCCTGCTGATCTTATACTGAAAGGTTCTTGTCTTGATGCATATAGTTTATTGTTTGAAAATCTAAGTTTTTTTTCTTTATAAAGCTGACGGGCGACTTCTTTTTCATCTTCGTCAAGCTCAGATATCTTAATTGGAAGTTCAGCAGCCATTACAGGAATATGCTTTCTTAGGATATATTTGTTTTTAGGATTTATCACAGGTTCTTCCATCTGCCTTAAGAAAAGTTCTTCTGGATTTTTCACGAAATACTGGTCAAGGGCGTTTTTTCGTGGGATTAAAATGTTATAAGCTTTTTTATCCCTTCTTCCAGCCCTTCCAAATCTCTGCCACAGCTGTGCCAGTGTTCCCGGATATCCTGCAAGTATACAGCACTCTAGATCCCCTATATCTATTCCCATCTCAAGTGCACTTGTTGAGATTATTGCAAGGATATTTCTTGTCATTGTTTTAAATTCTATTTCTCTTCTTTCTTCAGGTGTATATCCTGACCTGTAAGGGCTAACTTTATCTTCTAAATCTGGTCTGCCTAATTTTCTTAAAGTATCTTTAACTCTTAAAGATAAAAGTTCTGCCTCTTTTCTTGAGTCTACAAAAATAATTGTAGATATATCATTTATAATGTTTTTTGCAATTAAATGTGAAAGTTCATTGGTTGTTGTTCTATTAAATATTTGAACAACTTTTTCAGGACTGGGAGCTCCAGATTTGCTTATCTCTATAACTTCTTCACCTATAAGATTTGAAGCAAATTTAGTAGGATTATGAATAGTTGCTGAGTTTGTTATGAAAACAGGTTTTTTACTTTTGTAGTAACTGACAATTCTTTTTAATCTTTTAATAATGTTATAAATATGAGAACCAATAATTCCTCTGTAAGTGTGAATTTCATCGAGGACGATAAAATTTAGATTTTCAAAAAATGATGCCCAGCCTGTATGGTACGGGAGTATCCCTGCGTTTAGCATGTCAGGCGTTGTAATTAAAAAGTTTGGAGGGTTTTG
>JALWSN010000125.1:1523-1933 GCA_027080245.1 Ignavibacteriales bacterium
TATCTGCCTTCTTTTTTCCTTTGGAGTATCTCCGTCATAAATTTCAACTGTAGCATCTATTCCTGTTTCATCTATAAGTTCCTTTATTTTTGCATACTGATCTCTGGCAAGGGCTTTAAGTGGGAATATTACAATAGATGTGGCATATGGATTTTCTGCAAGTTTTTCTAACACAGAGAAAATATAAATATATGACTTACCTGATGCTGTTGGAGTTGTGATTACAACATTTTCACCTTTTTTTATATGCTGGATAGCTTCTGCCTGATGTAGATAGAGTTTAAGGTTTCTTTCTTTTAAATAGTTTTCTAATTTTTTATTTTGAAATTTTATCTGTTTATATACTGGTTTTTCTGGAGGAATTACTTTCTCAAAAACGATTTTTTTGTTAAATTTTATTTCATCTAGAT
>JALWSN010000126.1 GCA_027080245.1 Ignavibacteriales bacterium
CCGTTCCTTAAGCTTCCGCTTTTGCGCTAATTTATTAGACGCGTAACGAATTAACAAATCGACAATGATGAAAATTATTACAGCAGCAATGAAAAGAGCCATTTTTCTTTCTCCTAAAAAATTAAACAAATTACTTAATATCTATCAGCTCCGCATGGAATTAAAAATTTCTTTTCGTAGTTAATTTCTTCTGGAATAATTCTGTAAATCCAGCCGCTGAAATAGGGATCCTTTTCCAGAAGAGAAATTTCTTCCGGCAAATGTTCATTCCGTTCAATAATTTTACCTGAAAGGGGCGAAAGCGGACGGTGGGGCAAACCGTCCTTTGCGGTAATTTCACAAAACGGCGCGCCCTGAACCACCCCGTTTGAAATTTCCTCTAATTTTATTGATTCTGGCGCGCCTATTGTTTTTAAAAACAAATCCGTCACTCCTACTGAAACGTAACCTTCCAACTCGAAGTTCGCCCAGCTAAAGTAACTCAACTTAAAATATTTGGAAGGGCAGCTAACGTAAATTATTGAATCCAGTTTGTTACTGTTTTTACTTTTTTCAATTTCACGCTGAATTTCCGCAAAAGCAATTCCGCGTTTAACGGTAGAAATCAACTCCTCGAAAGTGAATGGTTTCGGAACGAAATCAATTGCGCCCTTCGAAAAGGCTTGCATTGTAAATTCAAGAGTAGAATAACCGGTAATCATTATTACGGGCGTTTGCCTGTTCAATTTCTTAAACTCTTCAAGGAACTGAAAACCGTCGACGCCAGGCATCATAATATCGCAAAGGATCAAATCGTAATTTTTTTTCTGCAATTTTTTCAGCGCAAGGAATGCATCCTCGCTGGCGTCCGCGCGGAAACCGGCTTCCCGACAAATTTTAATTATCGCCTCGTTAATTACCGTTTCGTCATCCACTATTAAAATTTCTTTAACCTGTTGCATCGCTATTCTACCGGTAAAATAATTGTAAAAGTTGTGCCTTTCCCTTTTTCGCTTTCCACTTTAATCGTTCCGTTGTGGTTGTCAATAATTCCCCAAACTACCGCAAGCCCCAGTCCAGTTCCTTTTTGCCCTTTTGTAGTGAAAAACGGATCGAATATTTTAGGCAATTCGGCTTTCCCAATGCCCGAACCGTTGTCTTCAATCTTGATTTCCAGGTAGTTTTTCTCCCCTTCCCTGTCAACAAATTCCCAACGCTGCCAACCGCATTTTAAATTTACGCAGCCTTCTAATATTCCCTTCGGCGGAACTTCGAAGGCATAAACCGGCGAGCTGCAACGGGGGCATTTCGTATTTTCTTCCATTAAAGAAGCGTCGCAACGCGGGCAATGAAAGCTTACGCTCTCCGCGCTTTCCTCCTCAAAATCGTAAATGTGCCTTTGCAATCCGTAAATTGGATCAAGGTTAACAAAATACGTTTCTCCGTCAACCTTTGTCTTGACTTTAATGGTAGGCATTCCGTCAACCTTTACCGAATTGTCGAGCAAACTGTGCCTGTTTTTGCAAACAGCGTTTTTAATTTGTAAAACTCCCTTTTGGCTTTTAATTAATTGCTTAACGGAAATTCTAATCCACCCTTTTTCTTTGATTGCGTCAATTGAATTAACAATAAGATTAATGAACGCTTGCTGAAGCTGATTGGCGTCCACCGTTATTTCCGGGATGTCCTTTTCAATTTTCACGGACAAATCAATCTTCTTAAAAGAGAGCTGATTCTTAAGCACTTTCAGGGAATTGTCGATAATCTCCTCGATGCGCGCGGAGCTTTTGCGGGGCACGGACTGGCGCGCAAAATCCAGCAACCCGCGAACAATATCTCTGCTACGCATTGTCTCGCGAACAATAACGTTTAATTCCTCGTAAAGTTCGGAATCCTTCTTTACTCGCTTCATTAAAAAGCTTGAATAAGTAAGAATTGCAGTTAGCGGG
>JALWSN010000127.1 GCA_027080245.1 Ignavibacteriales bacterium
CAAAGGGCACGAAGCCGGGTTAAATGGTAAATTCAATGAAGCTGCGAACGGGTGAATGAATCGACTAAAGGACTGAGTGACTTAGAGACGGAGAGACTAAAAGAAAAAGGGAAATGGCATCTCAAAATACTTTAACATTTCTAATTTCTACTTTTGACTTGTTTTTAGTTGTTAATTGAAAAAAAGTTAAATAACTTTACAAGGACATTTGAACAAATTACAACTAATAAGTAGGGATTAAATGGTAAAAATAGGTTTAGCGCTTGGCGGCGGCGGAGCGCGCGGTTTGGCGCACATTGGCGTTCTTAAAGTTCTGGAACGGGAAAACATCCCCATTTACGCAATTACCGGCTGCAGCATGGGCTCGGTTATCGGCGCGCTTTACGCTTACTACCACAGCGCCCAAGCCGTAGAAGACAAAATGCTGCACATCATCGAAACAACGGATTTGAACAAATACGGCTTGCGAGCTTTGGAAGAAGCTTCCAAGGACAAGCGGAAGCATTCGTTTACAAACGTAATTGACATAATAAATGCAAGATTTCACGCCCTGCTTGCGCTTAAAAATCAATCTTATTTTAACGAAGAAATTACCGAAGAGCTCTTTTCCGTCTTTCCCGATGTTCCTATTGAAAATCTGAAAATCAAATTTTCCGCAATTGCAACGGACTTGATTTCCGGCGAGGAAATTAACTTAACCAAAGGCAGCCTTCGCACTGTAATTAAAGCAAGCTCGGCAATTCCGGGAATTTTTCCGCCGGTAAAAATTAATGAAATGATGCTTGTAGACGGCGCGGCTTCCGAGAGCGTGCCGGTGCGTAAAGTTAAAGAATTAGGCGCGGAGAGAATTATTGCAATCGACGTAACCAAATGCTTGAAAAGTGCCGAGCCGCCAACCAATTTAATTGAAATACTTTATCGCTCGCAGGATATTACCACATTCCACCTTTCCAAGGAAAGATTAGCCGGATCGGATTTAATCCTTAAACCCAAAGTGCGCGAATTAAATTGGACCGATTTCGAAAAAGTAAAAGAAATAATTAAAGCGGGCGAACAAGCCGCCGGGGAATCTCTGGAAGAAATCGAAAATTTGCAAAAACGTAATTTGTTTTTCCTTAACCTCAAGAAAAAATTTAAGAGTTGCTTCCCCTGATTTTATTTTTTAGCGAAAGATTAACTTTGCCCTTTTTCGAACATTGTAACGCAAAGACTAAAACCGCCAAATTCCCATCGTTAAAAAGATTTCCTTGAGGGGAAATCCCCCAAGGAAAAACTTTTTAACCAAGGATTATTTCAACAGCATCATCTTTCTGATCTTCACAAAATGATTTGTTTCAATTCTGTAAAAATAAATTCCGCTTGGATTTTCTTTTGCGTTCCAACGAACTTGGTAATTGCCTGCTTTCCTGAATCCGTTAACCAATGTTGCAATTTTTTGCCCCAGCGAATTGTAGATTTCAAGCTTAACAAAGCAGCCTTTCGCCAGCGAATATTTAATCACGGTGGAGGGATTAAACGGATTCGGGTAGTTCTGGGAAAGACTAAAATGCCGGGGAGCATTGGGTTGTTCCGTAACGCCGGTTACAAGCGCGGAAACTGCCGGCGTAAAAGGACTTCTGTTGCCTGAAAAATCGACTGCGGCAAGTTTGTAATAGTAAACCTTCCCTGTTTTTACGTTTGCGTCTTCGAATATATTTTTAGCCACAACTTTGTAGGGTTTTTTATTTGCAGCGTTGAAATTGGAAACCGTGTCTCTGTAAATTTCGTAATAATGCAAATCCTCGTCCTTGGAAGCCGCCCATTTAAGAACGACAACGCCCGCGTTTGAAATTGCCTTTAAGCTATCGGGAACGGCGGGACTCAGATTGTCTACCGAGTAACCGCTGTCCGGCGCCGAGGTTGCCACCTGCGTTGGTAAAGTACCGTGA
>JALWSN010000128.1 GCA_027080245.1 Ignavibacteriales bacterium
CGGTGGAATGACCGAAGCGCAAGCGCTGGCTTATTTCTTTTCGACTACTAACGGAGTTTTTACCGATTCAACAAAAGCGCTTAACCAAAGCGAATGGCCGCACAACGCATGCGTTACGTGCCACGATGTTCCGAGCGACCACCCGAATTCGATGCCGACAATGAAAATTTTTGATTCAAGGACCGATGCGTACGCTCAAGTAGGAGGTTCAGCCAATAAATTGTGTGGACAGTGCCACGGCAATTTAAGATTTACCGACACCGACCATTTGAAGTTTAACGCGTGGGAAGGAAGCAAGCACGGGCACGGCGGACAATCGGACGTGGCAGGCGAATTAGGAGACGAATGGGCTGGGGTTTCGCCCGACAGCGTTATTAATGGTGTAGATGGCGAGGATTGTATTGCCTGCCACGCCCCAACTTCAGTGCTGCTTAACGGCGGTATTTCGGAAGCTCAAGCTCTGGAAATGTTTTTCACTACAAACAATGGAAAATTCGATTCTCAAACTCAACCGACTAATACGGACATCTGGCCAGAAGTAGCTTGCATTACGTGCCACAACCCTCACAATCCTGGCGCAATATCTTATTTTAATTCCGCTACAAAAAAATACGAAACGCTTAAATCGAGTAACGAACTTTGCGGACAGTGCCATGGCAATTTGAGATTCCCGGACACAGACCATCTAAGCTACAATATCGAGCAAGGCACTGGCGGTAAAGGCGTGCCGGATACTCAAACAATGGCTGGGATTAAATGCGTTGACTGCCACATGTACACTTTGGACGTGGACGACACAAAAGCAATGATGTATGGCGGGCATTCGTGGTCGGTATTTGTAAAAGAAGACGACGGCAGCGAAAGCTCCGCTTGCACAAATTGCCATTCTTCAATGAACGCTACAGCTGCTAAAACTAAAATAGCTGCCTGGAAGGCTGAGTTTGCCAAGTTAGATTCAACAGCATCGGAGAATGTAAGCAAAGCCGAAACCAAATTACAGGGAAGCAGCGACGCTACTTTGCTGGGTTACCTTGCGGAAGCAAAATACAATTTAACTTTCGCCGAATCCGACGAAAGCCAAGGCGTTCACAATCACAAATACACAAAAGCGTTGTTGCAGGACGCAATAGACAAGGCGGACATTATTTTAACCGACGTGAACGACAAACTAATTACGGCGAACAAATTTGAGCTTTATCAAAACTACCCGAATCCATTTAACCCTACGACCGTGATTAAATTCAGCCTGGATAAAGAGCAAAGGGTTACGCTAAACGTTTACAACCTGTTGGGGAAAGTTGTTCAACAATTGGTTAACGGACGTCTTTCGTCCGGCGAACATTCGGTCGTATTTAATGCAAGGAATTTTTCGACCGGAATTTACTTTTACACGTTAAAGGGAGAAAATGGTAGAACGATAACGAAGAAGTTAATTCTCCTGAAATAGCAGTGTCCCAGAAGGAGCGTTGAGGCTGTTTGCCCGACGCTCCTTTTTTAATTAACTAAAGAGGCGACGGAGCGGAAGATGTTAGGCAAAATAATTCAAATAGTTTTAACTTTAATTTTAATTTATTCTCAAACAACGGCTCAATCTTCGAACGAATGTTTAAAGTGCCATGACGTAAAATCTAAAAGCGCTTATAAAATTAGAGCTTCTTACCGAGTTAACTACAAGAAATTTCTAAAATCCGTGCACGGGGATTTGGATTGCGTAGATTGCCACGACAACATCGATGCGTCTCAAGTTCCGCATTTTAAAGGGAAAAAATATTCCAAAGTGAATTGCGGAAATTGCCACGACGATATTGCGCAATCTTACAAAAATAATTTTCATTTCAGATTTGCTAAGAATAGAAAAAAGAGACTGCCTGAATGTACGGATTGCCACGGAAAACATTACATTAAATCGACTAAAGGAATTAAAAAT
>JALWSN010000129.1 GCA_027080245.1 Ignavibacteriales bacterium
GAGTAGCCGGAAATTCTACTAATCTCGTCGTTTGCGAAAACAATGTCCGTCCCCTGATAAATTAAAATCCCGACCGGCGCTTTTTCCGTTAAGGTTCGGAATTTTTCCTCGCTTGCTCGTAATTTTTCAAAATATTCAAATTCCTCAGTAACCTCGTTAACAACGCCTGTAATGGAAAGCTTTCCTTCCTTGCGGTAAACTTTTAGGTAAACGTCAATTACAATTTCCTCTCCATTCTTTTTTAGTCCCACAAACTTATAACTGCCGGATAAATCCCACCCTTTTTTTAATTCAACAAGTTTTTCCTTAACGATTTTTTTACCTTCTTGGTTAAGAATCTTGGTTACAATCTCATTTTGCAGTTCATTCTTATTGTAGCCGAATATTTCAGCAAATTTATTATTTAAATATTTGAACCTAAAATTACGAGCGATGAAAATTCCCGAAAAAGAATTGTCCACAATCTCTTTGAACTGCCAAAAGTCGGCGCTTTGATTCTGTAAGGGATTTTTCGTTGAGATTGTTACGCTAAAAAGGTAATATTTTTCGGGAAGCGAATAAAGTGAATTAATTTGATTTACATTTACTTTGCCAATTAAATCTTTTCCTCTTTTCGTTTTTAACAAGGCGTTAGCAACTTCAAACTTTCTCGATTTTTCCAATTCCTTTTTTAATTTTCGTAACTCGTTTTGCGATTTGAAAATTTCGGAAATAAAAATTCCTTTGGAAATTTCATCTTTAGAAAATTCGAACAATTCTACAAATTCCGTATTTACCGAGATTATTTCAAGCGTGGAATCAAATACTAACGCGGGTAAAGGAACTGTTTCCACAAATTGTTGAAAGTCGAGAGAAAAATTTTTCGTTAATTTTTTTTCAGTAGCTTTTAACTTACCCTCGAGAGCGAAACTTAATTTTTTAACGCTTAAAGAAATTATGTTTTCCAGCGAAGAGTTAAAATTGGGGGACTTGCCAAAAATCTCAATGTAACCGATAACGGATTTTTTAAATTTAACGGGAAAGTAGGATTCTGATTCGGGTTCTTCTTCAACGAATCTAATTTTACAATCGGTAAAGACTTTATTGCTGTTAACGCAAAAGTCGTTGAGAGCGGACAATATTTTATTGTTTGTAATCAATCCTCAACCGTTAGACTTAATCGGAATATTTCCTCGAGAAGTTTAATTTATTTTTTACTCTATTAATAAACTACTCCACTACTAAAGCACTTTATTAGTAGAGTAATACGTTAGTAAAGTATCATTCCACTTTACGAACAACGTCAATTCCAAGTTGTTCCATTCGGTAACGTAGTTTAGAGCGCGAAAGCCCGAGGATTCTTGCGGCTTTAAGTTGATTGCCTTTCGTAATTTTAAGCGTTTGTAAAATTAAATCTTTTAAAACCACCTCCATTTTAATTCCTGCAGGTGGAATTTTTAAAAGATAATCCTCCCCGGTGTGTTGTTGAGTTCCGCTATTCAAAAAGCTAATGTGATGCGCTTTCAAAATTTTTTGATTCGGGTCCATTAACAAAACCGCTCTTTCAATTACGTTTCTTAACTCTCTAACGTTCCCTTTCCAAGAATAATTTTGCAACACTTCAATTGCCTCTCTTGAAATTTCATTTATGTTTGAGCCGAATTTTTTAGCGAATTCCTGAACGAAAGTGTAAGCAAGGAAGGGAATGTCGTCCCGTCTTTCGCGCAATGGAGGAATTGAAACGCTTGCCACGTTAAGCCTGTAAAATAAGTCTTCGCGGAAGTTTCCTTTTGCCACCTCTTCTTCCAAATTTTTATTTGTAGCCGCAATTACTCTTACGTCCACCGAAATTTCTTTTTCTCCGCCAACCCTGTAAAACTTTTTGTCTTGCAAAACTCTCAATAATTTTACTTGCATGTCCGGGGAAAGCTCGGCAATTTCGTC
>JALWSN010000130.1 GCA_027080245.1 Ignavibacteriales bacterium
CATCTAAGTATACAGTAAAATCTCTTTGCTTTTTCATATTGGAACAGATTCACTTAAAATGTTCTGACTTAATCGAGGTTTTAATGCATCTTTCATTACCAAATCAACATTTAGTTGAAGTTGGTCGGAAAGATAATTTTTTAATTCAATGAATTTTATTAAGCTTGGATAGTTGTTAAAAGAAACCAACAAATCCAAATCACTTCCGTGAGTTTGCTCATTTCTAACATAAGAGCCAAATATTTCAATTGAGTTAACTTCATATTTCTGTCTTATGAATGGAAGTAACTCTCTTAATTTTAATAGTATTTCATTAAGTTCATTTTCCATACTCAAAGATGATATTTTTTACTCAATTGTTCAACTTTAAGTTAAAAGAATTTAGGGAATCATTATTATAACGTATAACGGCGGGGCTTTTCACCCGCCTGCCCGCCGAAAATAAAAACGCCAAGTTAAAAAGCCAATTCCTTAAATTATTTTAAAATTTTACTTTTTCGCAATAGTTAGTCGCTCCTTAAGAAATCGGATTTAGAGAAAAATTGAGGAAAAAACATTCTCTGGAAGCTCTGGAAAAGAAGTCCCTGAAAAGCCACAAAAATTTAGCCTTCATTTTTTCCTCTTTTTTTGCAAGATTTTCTAAACAATTTATTTAAATCTTGCGTTTTTGTCAACCTTGTTTTTCAACTTTTTCTTCTATTTTGCACTATTTTTAAGGCTTTTTCCATTTCTTCAGGAGGGACTAGTTAGTAATTTCCTTACTCCCTTCGTCTCTAAGTCACTCAGTCTCTTAGTTAATTTATTCGTTCATTTGTGCTAATCGGTGGTTTTTCTCTCTTAACTCGGATTATCTCAGAACAAATCAAATTTCAAAAGCCGCTTACCGCCAATTCTTTGTTTAAGACTTCACTCATTTAACAAAAATCATTTTTTTAATTAAACTAAAATCCTTAGTTGTCAATTTGTAGAAATAGACGCCGCTTGGCAAGCCGGCGGCGTTGAAGCGCGCGTAATGAACCCCGGGCGTTTGTCGCCCATCCACAAGCGCGCGGATTTGTCTGCCCAATACGTCGTAAATTTTCAAGGTTACATAGTTCACCTGTTGAGTTCCGGCGCCGGCCGGAATTAAATATTTAATTGTAGTTGTCGGCTTTCCGGAAAGAGACGCTTTGCCAAAGGGGTTTGGGTAATTCTGAAAAAGCTCGAAACCTTTGTTCTTGTGTTGCTCGACGCCGGAGGATGGGTAATATTCCTGAATACCGATGTCCGGCGCCGCGCCGGCGTAAATCAAATTTCCGTAGTAATCGTATTTCAATCCAACGTCAGTTCCCGCGTCGATGCAAGGCGAGCTTTTAGTTAAATAAAAATTAACCGAATCGGTAGTTTCCAATTGCGGATTTTTTTGAATGTTGCCCGAAGCAACGTCGAGCGCGGAGTTCAAAGCATTAAATTGCTCCGCCGTTAAATAGAACCCGCGAACAAAAACCGACGGCGAGGTTTTGTCTCCGCTGAAAACACAATTATTCAAAAAGTAATTTGTCTTGATTGTCGAGCTGTTTTCAATTTCAATTCCAATGTTGTCGAGTCCGGCGCGCGAGTTCCTGCCGCAATTCAAAATGATGTTGTTCCTAACGTAGTTGTTAACCTTGTCGTTTCCATTGCCGTTAAAAGATATTCCCGGCTCGTCGCAGTTCATTATTAAATTGTTGTCGATTTTATTTCCGCTGCAGGCAAAGTTTTTTCCGTAGCCCTGCAGTTCAATTGCATGCCCAACCGGGTAGGTTTTTACGATTGAATTTTTAATCCCGTCGAAAATATTGTGGTGAATCCAATTGTCGTTGCCATTAATCTGACTATGAACGTTAGTGTTTTTAATTACGTTGAAATAAAACTCGTTGTTTCTACACTTGCCTTCGTAG
>JALWSN010000131.1 GCA_027080245.1 Ignavibacteriales bacterium
GTCACTCCTTTCGTAGCCCAAATGGGCAAAAAGAATGTAGGAGAGAGTAAATTCACCTTGAATCATTAAATATAAAATTTCGTAAGGTTTTTTATGTTTTTCAATCTCCCTTACGATATTTTTTGCTAATTCCCGAACTTCATCGGTGCTTGCCGTTGGCGGCACATTCGGGAATTGAATGTCGATGATTTCGTCCCACCCTTTCTTTTGAGCGTCGCTCCAACGCTCTGATGGGTGGTTAGAAATGTTAAGTAATTTTTTCATTTTACCTCCAATAATATTTCTTCTTTCCCGTATTTTTCGCGGACTACTTGTCCGCTCCCATTGATATAGGGAAAGTTTTGGTTGGGTTGGTAACCGCCGACCCACTCGAATCTTTCGGGGTGACGTGCAGGTTGGACGCCGTATTTTTTGATGTAATAAGACGCCGCGTTAACCGTTTCATTTTCCTTGTCATAATAGAATTGAATGTAGTAATTCATTTTATTCCTCCGTGATTATATTTGTAATGTCAACATTTTCTGACTCGATATACCCCATAATTTCATTAAGCCCGTATAGATATATTTTCCCATCGTCGTCTTCCATAATATACCAGTTTGTTTCTTCCTCGAGTATTTTTTTCATTTCTTCAAGAGTCGGGGGTAAGAAATATTTGTATTCCTCTTCAACTTCCCCCGCTTCATTGTAATTATTGATGTGCCCGCTTTCCCACAGTTCATCAAGTTCAGCATCTTTGCGAAGCTCGACAATTGCCTGTTCGGTTTGGGTGTTAACGGTTACAATAATCATTTTAACCCCCTAATTAAGATTGGTTAAAATATATTTGCCGCTTTTAATTTTTTTCTCAGTTTCTTTCCTGCTTTCGCCGAGAAACAAATTTCTGTATTTGCCAGTTGTAACGGAATAATTCCAATAATTTTCGTCAAGATAAATTTTGCCTTCCGGCGTAATTTTTACGATGATAGAATTATAAGACTGAAAAAAAGTATTTCCGTTATCATCGTAAATAATGAATTGATTTTTGGCGTCTTTAAATTGTGTTACTTTCATTTTAGTTCCTCCTATATTGTTTTAATAATTATTTAAGTTTGTTTTTGCACCCCCGTCGGTCGTGAACCGGCGCACCCTGAAGGCAGCGGGGGCGTTGGTATCGGGCTTTAACGGGGATTGACCCCGCCCAAATTTAAATGATGCGTATTGCCGTATGTTCTTCAATCTCCCCGCCGTGATAAATATAAGTCCGGTCAAGCGTAAAAAGATTATCGGTAACAACAAAAAAATCACCGACAATCATACCCTTGCGTCCGTCGTCAAGGAAGAGCGGGAATTTGGAGACGGTTTCGTCGCCTTCGAATAGGTCATCGATAATCAGCAAGGGGTAGCCGTCGGGTGGGTCTTCGTTGTGTTCTTTACGGTATTGTTCCAATTTTTCATACGCTACATCGTAACTATCAGGCGTTGCGTAATAGTTGGCGGTTTCGTTGGGGGTTTCAATGGAATCTCCCCGGACAGTTCCGAAAAAATTATTGTTGTCATCATAGATTTTGTAAGTTTTCATTTTTTACCTCCTATTATTTGAAATTCACAACTGTAATATAATACTTTTTAATACCTTTGTCAAGTAATATTTTACATTTGTAAAACGATTGTCTGTAAATGCTTATATTTCAACGACTTACATTTGTAAATTCGCTCAGCCTTAACTTGTTAGAGACGCCGTCAAGTTCCCGTGTTCAATGAGTTTTTGGGCGGGTATAGGCAATAAAAAAAGCGAAACCGTCCAGCACTTTCGTGCCTTCAAGTTTCGCTTTGCGGTGTCCCGAATAATTTCGGGACGGTGCGGTGCGTTAGAGTTCGTCTGCCGAGATTTCAAAATACTCGGCAAGCTTGTAGAGGGTGTTAGGGTTTTTAAGCC